>SCQA01000159.1 GCA_004298725.1 bacterium | reverse complement strand
CGGGTACGCTTTTCTTGCCGCCCTTATCGCAGGCGTGGAAAGCAGCGTATCACCAAGCGCGGTTGACGACACGACGAGTATCGTTTTAATTGCGCCCGCATTAAAGTATTTTATGTCCGTTTGCCTCCTGTCAAACGCTTTTATAAGCCGCATAAGGAGGTAGAGCGGCGCAGTCGTAATTCTCATAATGTTTCAGCCAAGAAAGCCGGGTTATGCCGTTATAGCCCAACCTGCCATACCGTCGAGCGGTTTGGGGTTTTCAGCCCTTTATTTTTAAATATATGTCCGAAAGTATCGGACTGGTATAGACCTTCAGCCTTGATTTGAACCACTGTGCGCCTTCTTTTACGGCAATGCGCTTCAGGGCGAGGAGGTCGTCGCCTTTTTTTACTACTCCGGCTTGCGTGGTGAAAAGCGCTTTGTAGCCGATATTTTTCGCCGCTTCCACGGCGCCGGAGCTGAAGCGGCCTTTTGGCCAGCAAAGGTAGCGGCAAGGCTTTGAAAGGTTTTTTTCAAGCGCCTCTTTAGAATCTTTAAGCTCTGACATGAGTTCGGTTGTCATGGGCAAATCGCAGTTTTTGTGAGACACGGTGTGCGACTGAAAATCAACAAGTCCGCTTGCGTCGGCCTCCTTGACCATGTCCCAGTTCATTATTACGCGGTTAAACTGCCCTTGCGCAATTAATTTTTTGGCTTCATCGTGCGAGACCGCGGTTTTTTTAAGTTCTTCGGTTATATCTTTTGTATTCGAGTTTGCGACAGTGGCGGCGTCCACCCAGCCGGTAACAAGGAAGACTACGGCTTTTAAACCGTATTGTTTTAAAAGCGGATACGCGTAGACGTAATTGTCAAGGTAGCCGTCGTCAAAACTCAGCACAACGGATTTATCGGGTATCTGTCCGGCGCCGGTAACGAACGCGGCAAGCTCGTCAAGAGTTACCGTTTTATAGCCGGAGTGGCGTATATGTTGTAAATGCGCCTCGAATGTCTGAGGAGAGACGGTTATCATGTCGTCTTTTTTAGGGCTTACGTGATGGTACATGAATACAGGCACTATGGGCATGACGCACCTCCGCGCCTGTTGTTTTTCGCGGCCGTAAGCGATTTGTAGAGCAGGAGCATCTTTTCAGTCATTTTATCGGTTGAGTAGTCGCGCTCGACTAATTCTCTGCCGTTTTGCCCCATTTCGCGCCGTAATTTTTCATCTTTAATAAGGCGTAGTATCGCGGTTTCAAGGGCACGGCTGTCTTCCGGCTGGACAAGAAATCCGGTGGAGCCGTTAGCTATTACTTCCGGCACCCCGCCCACGGCTGAAGCCACAACGGGTTTACGCATGGCCGATGCTTCGAGAATTGACGTTCCAAGCGCTTCTTGAAGCGTTGGCAGGGCGAATATGTCGATGCCCTTCAGCACCTCCGGCACGTCGGCCCGGAGGCCGAGTAGCAGTACGTTTTTTTCGACGCCAAGGGTTTTTATTTGAGATTCTATATTTTCCCTTTGAGGGCCGTCCCCCGCGAATATAAAGACGGTTTGGGGGGCTTCTTTTAAAACGCCCGGTACGGCGTCAAGAAGAACGTGGTGGCCTTTTTTTCTTCTGAGTATGGCGATGGTTCCGATGACAATCGCGCCGTTTGCAAGCCCCAAAGAGCGTCTGAACGTATCGGGTGTATTTTCCGGGTCAAAACGTTTAAGGTCAACGCCCGTTGGTATTGACACCACCTTGGCGCCGGGTATGCCCTTGCTATGCACAAGATAATCTTTAACGTGCGCGCTTACCGTAACCACCGCGTGCGGGAATATTGAATAAGTTGTCTTTGACGTGATGGGAAGGGCAAGGTGCCTTGTGCGAACTATGCGCGGCCTGCGTAAAGATAGTCTGCCCGCGATAGCGCCTACAAAGCTGTCCGTTCCGCTGTGCGTGTTTATTATGTCAACGCGTTCTTTTTTTATAATGCGCATTATATGCCTGACGGCCGAGATGTCGTAAGAGCCTCTGAGCGCGTGAAAGTAAACGTCAATGTTGTTTGCCTTCGCCCTTTCGCCGAGTTTGCTTTCCGGCCTGCATAGCACAATGGGCCTGCAACCGAGCTTTTTAAGGCCAAGACACTCCTGAAGCGTTCTGTTTTCCTGCCCGCCCCAGCCGGAGGACGACTCCGTGTGCAACACGGTAAGCGGCGCGTTCACGACAGCGCCCTGAACTGCATTACAAGGTGGTCTCCCATAAGCGTTTCGCGCGACGACAACAGCCTTAAAAGAGCGGCCTTTTCCGGGTTTTTTTCAAAGAGCAGGCCTGTTGCGTAGGTTGCCTTCAAAAATACGTAGAGCGGCAAGTTGGCGGCCTTTATCTTCGAGGCGAGCACCTTTTGTATTTCAAAGCGGTTCTTTCGCATAACCTCTATTATATCCACAAGAGAAGCCGGATTGTAGGCAAGCGCGTCCCATCCGCGTTTCGGGTCCTTTGTTCTTACGGGCTTGAAGTGCGGGAAGTAACCCCTGCGGAAGAAGTAAAACCTTGAACCCGCGCTTAGCACGTTGGGCATGCTCAGTATAACGCTTCCGGTTTTTTTAAGCACTCGCCTGAATTCACGAAATAAAGCCGCGTGGTTTTCAAGGTACTGCAGAGACTCGGAACAAAGCACGTAGTCAAATGACGCGTCCGCGAACGGAAGAGGCGCGTTCATGTCCGCGAGAACGAACGGGCCGCCTGCGCCGCCGATGTCGTACATATCAAGCGAGATTACTTTAAAGCCTCTTTGCGCCAGCAAGTTGCCCATCTCTCCGGTGCCGGAGCCTGCGTCGAGAAGTTTTCCAACGGGGAGCGTCGATATAAGTTCCACGGCGGTGCTTTGATGCGCTTTCATGCGCCACCTTGCGCGGAGCTTGACGTGTCCGGTTCACCGGTTAGTCTGCCACTGGTGGCCAACGTGCCGCTGGACTGGGATTGATATATTTCCGGCAGGGTGTCTTGAAGCACGCTCCAAACGTATTCAGGCTTAATTGCGTCAAGGCAGTCGCTCTTTTTGCTTCCGCTACAGCCGTCCTTGCCGCATGGCACGCAGTCCCAGTTTGTTTGTATTACAATGTTTTGTCCGAAGCGCTGTAGCCCGCTTTTGGCAGGGTAAGGCGAGGCATTGTCAAGGCCGCCGGCCGCTTTATTGTCCCACGGGCCCCAGTCAAACGCTCCGCTTGGGCCGAAGAGCGCCACCACTTTTACTCCGCAGGCTGACGCTATGTGCATGGGCGCGGAATCCACCCCGAAAAATATTGACGACATCTTTGACAGGCTTACCATCTCTTTTAACAGGAGCCTGCCTGAAAGGTCAATGGGTTTTGTCTTCATTTTGCTTATGACGGCTTGGGTTTTTTTTATTTCCCTTTCCTCAGGGCCGGATGTGACCGCCACCGTGAACCCGGCTCCGGCAAGCTTGTCCATTACATGTGCCATGCCGTCGTCAGTCCAGCATTTAAAGAACCAACGTGATGTTGGGTGAACGTGCGCCAGCTTTCCGCCTGAAAAACCGTTTTTGCCGAGCAGGGTTTTTACGCGCGCGTCGTCTTGCGGCGTTGAATATATGTCAACGGACAAGTTTTTTGCGTCAATGCCGAATTGCCTTAAAAGCCCGAGGTCTTTTAGCACGGCGTGAGTGCCGCGCTCCGGCTTTTTGCCGAGGTGCGTGTAGAGCAATTTTTTGCCTTTAAAGCCGCTACCTTCAGGGTTATAGCCAAGGCGGTACTTCGCTCCGGTTGTTAAGCCTATAAAAGCCGGTCTGTCTCCGCCTGTCAGGTCAATTGTCATGTCAAAGCCTTTTTTTCTGACTATATTCAAAAATTTAAGCTCGCCGATTGCGCGGCCGGTTAAAGACAGGTCTTTTAAAGACCTGTCAAATGTCAGAACTTCGTCCACTGCCGGGTTAAGCGCAAGCATTTCTTCGGTGCCGGAATTAACGAGCGCCGTTACCTCGGCCCCGGGAAAGCTATCTTTAACCGCCCTGATGGCCGGCACCGCGAGGAGCACGTCGCCTATGTGGCGCAGTTTGATGATGAGCACTCTTTTTATGTCTTTAAATTCACTCACGTTGGCGGCCCCTGTTCAAGCTGTATGCGCGGTGTTTTGCAGTTTTTTAAGTTTTGAGTATTTTTCAAACGTATATCGCGCATATAATCTTGAAAGCAAAAAGCCCGTCCTGCCGTCTAAAAACCCGAGTTTTAAAAGATACATTTTAAAAAACGTGAACGCCGGGCGCAGGTAAATGTCCGCAATAGTGGCTTTTTTTCCGTTATTAAAAAGTTCTTCCGCCGATAGCGTTGAGTAGCGTTCCATTCTTTTTAGATAATCCTCCGTGTCTTTGTACGTATGGTGCGAGAGAGGGTTCTTAAGGTAGGCGCGTTGTCCGTTAACAATAACCGCTTCGTGCACGCGCCGCTCGCTGAATGCGCCTTTGTCCGTTCTGTAAAGCCGGAGGTTGTAGTCCGGGTACCAGCCGCAATGCTTAACCCATGTGTTGCCGAAGAAGTTTTTTCTCGGTATGAAGTAGCCGTCAAAGCTGTCCGAGCTTAGCGCATTGAAGATTTCGTCTTTAAGTTCAGGCGTTATCCGTTCATCGGCGTCAACGTTAAGCACCCATAGGTTGGCCGCCCTTCGGGCGCAGAGGTTTTTTTGTTTGCCGTAACCGTTCCACGAGTCGTCAAACACTTTCGCCCCGTAACCGCGGCATATGGCTTTTGTTTTGTCAATACTGCCGGAGTCAGATACGATTATTTCGTCCGCCCATTTTACGCTTTCAAGGCAGGCGCTGATATTGCCCTCTTCGTTCAGCGTTATTATGGTGACGGTTATCTTTGGAACAGGGCTCATAAATAAGATCAGGCGTCCGGCAACGGAAGAAGGCCTTTAGGGCGCGGGTTTGGAGGGCTGAAAACACCAAACCCTCTTTATACGGTGTTTTCTTTGTCGGACGGCATTTTTATCGCTTCGTCAATAAGCATTACCGGTATGTCGTCTTTTATCGGGTAAACGAGACGGCACTTTTCGCACGCAAGGCCGTCTTTTTTCTTTGTAAGACGGATTGTTCCTTTACATTTCGGGCAGACAAGTATTTCAAGAAGTTCTTTGTCAACGGCCATACAAACCTCCGAGTCTTCGCGCAATAAAATTTTAACGGCTTTTGGCCGTTTTAGTCTCTGTTAACGCTGTATAACCTGCAATATGCGCCGCGTATTTCAACGCGTTCTTAAAAACACCGTTTAATATTATATTTTAACATGAAACCGCTGATATTTCCGCAAAAAAATAAACCCTCGCCGGTTAAAGCGATTATTCGGAGTCAGGTTTGAGCGCGCCGCGTTTTCCGCCCATTCTTAAGTATTCAACTCCGCCGATAAGGCTTGTAAGCGCGGTGATAATGAACCACATGAGAGAGAGCGTCACGGCCTGCTCCTTGGACGCGCCCACTTTGGTGAAGAGGAAGACGAACGAATATTCGCGAAGACCTATCCCTGAAAGGGATATGGGAAGCATTGTAATCGCGGTGATAAGCGGTATGAAGAGCAGGTAGTAGCCTATGCCTACTTTGATGCCAAGCCCGCTTCCAAGCACGTAGTAGCCCAGCATTACGCCACCCTGCACAAAGATGGAGCATATGAAAATTTTAACAAGTATGCCATGGTGCGATTTATAGCCCATGAGGACATCATAGAAGGTGCTTATTTTTTTGTTCAGGCCGTAAAAGTGGATTTTAGCGAGCAGTTTCATTGCCCAGCCGTGAAGCGGCCCTACCCAGATAACAAGGCTTATAAACACAAACCCGCCGATTAGCAGGGCGAAAAATACCAAAAGCCCGCTTTCCGATATCAGTGCGTAGCCGGGTATAAGGGCAAGGGCGGTTATTGAAATCAGCGCGGCAAAGCCGGAGTACCTGTCAAGGAATATCGAGGCGACGGAAAGGTCGCCCCTGTTGGTTGTCTTGTAGAGAAACCACCCTTTAACAAGGTCCCCGCCGACTATTGTCGGCAGGAAGTTGTTAAAATACATGCCTATAAAGTAAATGGATAAAAGCCTGAGATAGGATATATCAAGGTCTTTTTTAAGTATGGTAAGCCAGCGAAGCGCTGATATGCTCTGCGAGGCTATGAATATAAAGCCGGCGAGAACGACCGTCATGGGGTTCACGGACGCGACTGTCTTCCAGAAGAGCGCGACGTCAATGTTTTTGAAGAGAAAATATAGTATTACCGCGCTTATGGTGATTTTCAGCGCGGTTGACAAGGCGTTTTTCATCTGCCGAGAACCTTTCTTACGGTATATATGGGCTTGCCCTGCGATTCGTGGTACACGCGGGCGAGCATCTCGCCTATAAGCCCCATTATTATCAGTTGTACGCCGAGTATTATAAACAGAACCGCAAGGAGCAGAAGCGGCCTATTGCCTATGCTCTGCCCAA
>SCQA01000158.1 GCA_004298725.1 bacterium | reverse complement strand
CTTCTTTGCAGTCTTTATATATGGTGGAGTCTATTTCCACATGGCCGTCTTTTGTTATGCGAATGCGGATTTGTCTGTCCATTAATGCATCAGCCTCCTGCAATAGCGATTCATTGGCAAGCGTAAGCCGTTTTATCCCTTCAGCAGTATCTGTATTTCTCCGCCCGTTTCGTTCTCAACGGCTATTTCAAAGTCAAGGGGCAGATTGTCTTTTATTGATTCAAGGGCGTACATCTGTTTCAGCCTGTCGGAGAAGGCGCGCACCACGCGGTTGTCGCCTTCGACTTGTTGCTCGCCGGTTTTGGCGGTTGTTATGTTTATCAGGTCGCCGTCGCGGTCAACTTCAATCTTGTTTTTTTGCTGAACGTAATTGGTTATCTCGCCGCGTTTTTTAAGCTCGGCAAGCGCGGCTATAAGGTATTTCTTATTCTTAAGCTGTGTTTTTATGACGGTGTAAAAAGACATATGCGCCTCCGCGGCTTGCTACGCGAGCCTGTTTTCAGAAAAGAATTTATCAAGCGTTTCGCCGTTCATGAGCACGTCTTTTAAGAATCTTTCAACGAGCTTCATCAGCACTTCTTTGTTTTTGGAGATTACGGCGCTTGTTTTTTCCTTGGCGTGGTCGAGTATCTTCTGTATGTCGTCAAGGACTTCGCCGCCGGAAGTTAGGGCGTAGTCCTGAAGCCCGATAAGGCTTTTGTTCTTCATGATTTCGCCGAAGCCGTATTCAACGACCATCTTTCTGGCAATTTCAGTGGCATAGACAAGGTCTTGCGACGCGCCGACGGTCTTTGAGTCGCTTCCTGAAATTTCGTCTTCAGTGACCATGCCGCCGAGAATTACGCCTATTTCCTTTTCAAGGTCCTTCTTGGTGAAGGTGGTTCTTATGGCCTCGTCCCTTGGCACAAAAGTTGAGAAGTTTCTGTAGTTGTCTATGCTGATAAATACCGGAGTTTTATTGAAGTGGTACTTCATCATTACGCAGTGGCCGGCCTCGTGCAGGGCGATGTTTCTGCGCTCCGAGTCGCTAAGCATTTCAGCGCGCTGTAGAAACAGCGAGCGCGAAGCGGGGCGCGCCCTCTGGTGGCTCCAAGCGCGCAGTTCTTCAACTTCTTCTTTTTTCAGAACTGACAGCGGCGTGATATTGCGTATAGCTTTAAGCACGTTCTCCTGCGACACTTCAATGCCGAGTAGCGAGTCAATTCGCGCTTCGGCTTCTTTGGTCTGCTCGCCGCCGTGTATGGCGTTAAAAGTGCTTATTACGGCGTCTTTTACGGCCTGTTCAATTTCAGCACCGGTAAAGCCGTGCGAGTTCTGGCCGAGTTCCCGAAGGTTGATTCTGTTGACGTTCTGCACCTTCTTTTCAAGGTGTATCCTGAATATGTCCTCGCGTTCTTCAAGGCTTGGAAGGTCAACGAAAAAGACTTCGTCGTATCTGCCTTTTCTCCATAGTTCAGGAGGAAGGTTTTTGGGTTCGTTGGCGGTTGATATTACAAAAACAGGTTTTTCCTTTTCCTGAAGCCACGTGATGAACGTGCCGAAGACCCTTAACTGTGTGCCGGAGTCTCCTTGATAGCCGCTCACTCCGCCGAAGGCCTTGTCTATTTCGTCTATCCACAGTATGCAGGGGCTTACGGCCTCGGCAAGCTGTATGCACTTTCGTATGTTTTTTTCAGATTCGCCGACCGTTGAGCCGAAGAGCCTGCCGACGTCAAGGCGCAGTAGCGGCAGGTTCCATATGCCGGCAAGCGCCTTGCAACAAAGGCTTTTTCCTGAGCCGGGCACGCCTATAAGAAGCAGGCCCTTCGGCACGTCAAGCCCGAGCGCCTCAATTCTGTCTTTACTAAGGCGGAATACCTGCTCTCTTTCAATGAACCACTTTTTTATTTCGCCAAGGCCGCCTATATTTTCAATGGTTTCCTTGTAAGGGTAGTAGTCGAGAATCTTCTGTTTTCTTATTATCTGTTGTTTTTCGTCCTGTATGTACGTTATGCACTCTTCGTTAAGCGAGCCGTTATTCATGCTGATGGCTTTTCTGATGACGCGCTTTACGTTGTCCATGGAAAGGCCCTGAAGCGATTTGTAGAGAATGGAGCGCGTGGACGAATGCCAAGTGGGCGGCATAAGGTGGCCGTAGGTGGTTGATACAAGTTCGGCTATTTCGTTATAGTCTGGCAAAGCAAGCTCAAGCACGACTATGTCTTCTTCAAGCTCCGGCGGTATTTCGGATAGCGTCGGCGAGAGTATGCAAACGGTGTTTAAAGACCTCTGCTCTTCGGTAATGGCCGGTATGTCGCGGAACTTTCTTAAGAATTCGTGCGAATTGAAGTAAGTGGCAATGTCTTTAAGAAGAAAAAGGTTATTTACGTCTTCGGTTTTTGTTATCTTTTCTTCGATGGTAACAAGTATCTTTTCCTTGCCCATCGGCTCGCGTTTCTTCTTCTCTGTGCCGCCGTACAAACCCCTTGATACCGACCAAGTCCAGAAGCTTATCTTCATCGAGTCGCAGAGCTTTTCAAGTATCCGCTCCACCCTGCGCTCTTCAAACGACACGAGCCATAGTATGGGGTAGCGCGCCTCAATATGTATCTTTATTTCGTTTTCAAAATCTTTGGTATCCATTAAGGGCCTTCCGTGCGCTTATTGTGCTTGTTTTTTAAGCCTACGCTCTGCGATGAGCCGTCTTTTTTATCGGGAATATGTTTATATTTTCAGCATATCATATTTAAACTGCGGTGTAAAAGCACTTTTAGACGGCGGCGAACAGTATGAAATTGAAAATCAAATTCATACGTTGTTTATTTAATTATATACCCTCGCGCCAAATGAGTCAAGGTTGCGGTTTTGACGGTTTTGACGGCGTTTTAGTTTTGGCTTGCGACAAGTTTATTAAGGCTATGGCGGTAGATTTCAAGGTCAACGTCGGAAAAGAGGACAAAACGGATTAGCTTAAGACCATGCCCGTTGTTCTTTAGGTGGTTCAAGACTGTTTTCAGCGCCACTATCGAGGCCGCCTCAGTGGGGTAGCCGTACGCGCCGGTGCTTATTGACGGAAACGCGATGGTTTCAATGCCTCTTGATACAGCAAGGCGAAGGCACGACTCATACGCGGCTGAAAGTATATTTTCTTCGTTGTGGTTGCCGTCTTTATATACCGGCCCAACGGCGTGAATGACGTAACGCGCTTTTAACATCCCTCCGGTGGTAATAACCGCGTTTCCCGGTTCGCATTTGCCGATTTTATTGCATTCGTCCATTATCTCCGGCCCGCCGGCCTTGTGTATTGCGCCGTCAACTCCTCCGCCTCCGGCAAGCCTTGAGTTGGCGGCGTTCACTATGGCGTCGGCGTCTTCTTTTGTGATGTCGCCGCGTTTAAGCGAGATGGTTGTATGGTTTATATGTATTTCCAAGCAGAGCCTTGTTATACCTTTATTGCCGCTATTTTATAGTGAGACTGATTCAGTGACATCGCCTTGATGTTTTCAAACCCGGCGTCTTTTAAAAAGGAGCTGACTTCGTCTTCCGTAAGCCGCTCTTCAACCGGCGGGCCGTGTTCTTCTTTTATTTTTTTCCAGTCAACTATGAGTACGGTGCTTTTATTTTTAAGTATGCGCTTAACGTCTTTAAGAAATGCCGTTTTGTCCTGCGTTTCGTGGAGCATGTAGGCAAGGAGGGCAAAGTCAACGGTAGCCTCGGCAAGCGGGATGTGGCTTTCAGTGGATTTAAGCGGTATTACGTTTTCAGGCGGCGTGCGTTTTTTAAGTTCGGTAAGCATCTCTTCTTGAAAATCAACGGCAAAGACCCTGCCTGTTTTTCCCACGGCCTCAGCCGCCGGTACGGTGAAAAACCCGGGGCCGCAACCTATGTCGGCAAACAGGTCGCCTTCTTTAAGTCCGGCGTCTTTTAAAAGCTTAAGAGGCGCGATGTCTTTATTGCGCTCTTCGCTTAAAAGCCGGTCAATGTGTTTTGGGTCGTATTTGTGCGCCAATTAAAACCCGCCTGAGCGAAGTATAACGGCGAATACAACTATCACAAGGGCCACAAGCAGGTTAGACCTGCCGAATATGCGCGCCATGCGCGAAAGCCTGGGGGATTCTTTTGCCTTCGGTCCTATATAGAAGTCGTGAACGAGGCTTGATATTACGAGAAGCGTTACAAACGCGAGCTTCCACGCTAAGGCCCTGCCAAAGCCGGTCGCATGGATTTTTGCCGAAAAAATCTCCGAAGGCGCAATGCCGTAAAGCGTGTAGAGTATAACCGGTCCGGTTATAAGAAGCGTTATTATTGCAATCCAGCCGAGGGTGCGGTACTTTCTGCCTACCGTCTGATATATCTTTGATTTCGTCGCCGGGTCGGGCATGGTTTGAATGAACGGCACTATGACGAGCGTCAGAAATAACATGCCGCCTATCCAGAAGACCGCCGACATGATGTGAAAAAAGAGCGCGAACTTTAAAAGCATTTAACCGTAGTCCTCCTTGGGGCAATATTGCAACAAATTGT
The DNA here is from genome assembly GCA_004298725.1 of bacterium. GTDB lineage: Bacteria > Desulfobacterota > GWC2-55-46 > GWC2-55-46 > GWC2-55-46 > SCQA01. The sequence goes on along the minus strand of SCQA01000158.1, from coordinate 3,775 downwards.
AACGGTAGTTAGTATGACGTAAGTCGTTTGACGCAAACGCGTTTTTCTACAGCGCGGTTAGTTACAGTTAATCTTAAAAACGACGATGTGTCAATAAGGTTTCATTACGCTTAATTGCGCTCAACTGTTCTTTACGTCGTTTACTAATGCAAGATATTCCTTTGTCGTTTTCTTTTTGACAAACCTAAGCCAAGTGTCATAAAATGAAATATTATTGTCCGGCTATGGTATTTGGCCGTGCGGCGCGTCTGTTTTGGCTATTTAAGCGGCAAAGGATAAAGGGATAAAAGCATAAATGCAAAGAGAAAGGATACGCAATTTTTCCATAATAGCGCATATTGACCACGGCAAGTCCACGCTCTCGGACAGGCTTCTTGAATTCACCGGTTCAGTTACCAAGAGGCAGATGGTTGATCAGTTCATGGATAAAATGGACATAGAGCGCGAAAGGGGCATTACCATAAAGGCGCAGACCGCGCGCCTCAACTACACGGCTGACGACGGCAACACGTACGTGCTTAACCTCATAGACACGCCCGGCCACGTTGATTTCAGTTACGAAGTCAGCCGCTCTCTTTCCGCCTGCGAGGGGGCTATTTTGATAGTGGACGCCTCTCAGGGCGTTCAGGCGCAGACGCTTGCCCACCTCTATACCGCCACGGACGTAGGCCTTGAGATAGTGCCTGTGCTGAATAAGATAGATTTGCCTCAGGCCGACCCGCCGAGGATAAAGAAAGAGATAGAAGACCTTCTTGGCATTGACGCCTCCGACGCCGTGCTTGCCAGCGCGAAAGAAGGCATCGGCATAAAAGAGACGCTTGAAGCGATAGTCAGGCATATCCCTCCGCCTGCGGGAGAGAGCGATAAGCCGCTTAAAGCCCTTGTATTTGACAGTTGGTACGATAATTATCAGGGAGTAATCATTCAAGTACGAGTCTTTGACGGCATTGTAAAAAGGGGCGTTACGGTAAAGTTCATGGCAACGGGCAAGACGTTCGTTGTTGACAAAGTCGGCGTGTTTGCCCCGCACCCTACGGAGATTTCCGAGCTTGGGCCCGGAGAGGTAGGTTTCGTCATAGCCGGTATAAAAGAGGTGCGCGACACAAGCGTCGGCGACACTCTTACCGATGCTTTAAACCCGGCCCAGACCCCGCTTGCCGGGTACAAAGCCGCCAAGTCAATGGTTTTTAGCGGCTTGTATCCGGTTGATTCGTCGCAGTATGAAGACTTGAAAGAGGCGATGGTAAAGCTCAGGCTTAACGACTCGTCTTTTACGTTCGAGCCGGAAACCTCGCTTGCGCTCGGCTTTGGTTTCAGGTGCGGCTTTTTGGGCCTCTTTCACATGGAAATAATTCAGGAGAGGCTTGAGCGCGAATATAACCTTTCGCTTATAACCACCGCGCCTACGGTGCAGTACCGCGTAACCAAGACAGACGGTACGATTGAAATGATTGAAAGCCCGATAAAGCTTCCGCCGCCGCAGTATATAGCAAAGGTAGAGGAGCCGTTCATACTCGCTGAAATACACATGCCGTCGGAATACCTTGGGGTTATGCTGAAGCTCTGCGAGGATAAAAGGGGCGTTCAACGTGAGATAAAGTACCTGACTACGACAAGGGTGCTTCTTGAATACGAATTGCCGCTTAACGAAATAGTTCTCGATTTTTACGACAAGTTGAAGACGCTTACAAAGGGCTACGCCTCAATGGACTACGATTACCTTGACTTCAGGCCTTCAGACCTTATAAAGCTCGATATTCTAATTAACGGCGAGACGGTTGACGCGCTCTCTTTAATAGTGCCGAGGGACAGGGCGTACCAGAGGGGCAAGGAGCTTGCCGAGAAGATGAAGGAGATAATACCGAGGCAGATGTTCGAGGTTATCATACAGGCGGCTATAGGCTCAAAGGTTATATCAAGGGAGACGGTAAAGGCGCTTCGCAAGAACGTAACAGCCAAATGCTACGGCGGCGACATATCAAGGAAGCGCAAACTTCTTGAAAAGCAGAAAGAGGGCAAAAAGCGCATGAAACAGGTTGGCAGGGTGGAGCTTCCGCAAGAGGCGTTTCTTGCCATACTAAAAGTCAGCTGATAAATGCAAGGGTGCTCTTAAAATAATTCAGGGAAGGTTTTAACTAAAGATGCCAGAAGATAATATTCAGAATAAACCGAAGAAAAAAAAGCAATTAAGAGAAACAATTGAAGCGATAGCCATAGCAATAGTTCTTGCTATCGTCATACGGGCGTTTGTGATACAGGCGTTCAAAATACCGTCCGGCTCAATGGAAGACACGCTTCTTGTAGGCGATCACATTATAGTAAGCAAGTTCAGCTACGGTATTCAGGTGCCGATTCCGGCTATTATACGGATATTTGGCGTTCCGGTGCCGTTTTTTGAGACGAAGCTTTATAATACTTGGGGCAACGTCTCCCGCGGGGACATAATAGTATTCCGTTTTCCGGCGGAGCGGGATAAAGACTACATAAAGAGAGTAATAGGACTGCCCGGAGACACCGTTGAACTGAGGCAGAGGGTTATATACGTAAACGGCGAGAAGTGGGACGACCGTTACGGCGTTTATAAAGACGGCCTTTCCGGCGTTGGCTTTGAGAAAACAGTCAACTTCGGCCCGTATGTAGTGCCAAAGGGAAATGTCTTTGCCATGGGAGACAACAGAGACAGAAGCTTTGATTCGCGTTACTGGGGGCCGGTGCCGATATACGACATTAAAGGCAAGGCGTTCATTATATATTGGTCGTGGGACGGGCAGAAGAGCTGGGCAAGGTTTTCAAGGATAACGAAGCTTATACATTAAAGATTGTGAATTGTGAATAGTGAACGGTAAGATAACTAACAACCGGTAACGGATAACTGTCTTTCTGCCGTGCATTTGGGTTTTTTCCGTTGAAGGTTTGGGGCTTTTGATGTTATAAGGCACGTATATGCATGCCAACGGCGCTTGGGTGAAACTTTATGACAAAGCTCGTTGAAGAGTTTCTTGATTACCTGAGAGTTGAAAAGAACGCCTCGATTCATACAAGGCTCGGCTACAGGAGAGACCTTAACCAGTTTAGTTTGTTTTTGATTGACTCAGGCCGTTGCCTTGAAGATAACAGCCCAAGCGTTGAAAAGATTGACGAAGACTCAGTACGAGCTTATGTGTACTGGCTCTATAAACGGTGCAAGAAAGTATCCGTTGCGAGAAAATTGTCTTCCATCAGGTCGCTCTTTAGATTTCTGTCTAAAAAGGGGCTTAGTAAGGTTAATCCGGCTGTTTTTGTGCAGTCGCCAAAGGCTGAAAAATTCTTGCCGCCGGTGCTTACCGCCGAAGAGGCTACCGCGCTTGTTACCGCGCCGATGACTAAGCCGGACGGACTGGCGTTTAAAGACGCGCCAAGAGACCTTGCCGTGCTTGAAGTGCTTTATTCGTCCGGCATAAGGGTAACTGAGCTTACCGGCCTTGACGTGAAGGATGTAGACTTAACAGCCGGCACGGCGCGTGTGCTTGGCAAGGGCGGCAAAGAGAGAGTTACGTTTCTGGGTGCCAGCGCCGTTCACGCTTTAAAGGCGTACCTTGAAAAGCGCGTACCCGTTGCCGCCGTAGGCCCTTTGTTTTTAGGGTCTCGCGGCGCGCGGTTAAGCCAGAGGGCCGTGCAGAGGGCCGTTAAAAAGTATGTTAAGGCAAGCGGCATAGCAAAAACCCCTACGCCGCATTCTCTGAGGCACAGCTTCGCCACGCACTTGCTGGATGCCGGGGCTGATTTAAGGGTAATT
>SCQA01000157.1 GCA_004298725.1 bacterium | reverse complement strand
CATTCACCATCACTAATTACTGCTTACCCTTAAGCATATCGCCGGCAAGCACGATGCTCTCTCTGCCGCAGTCCCTTAAAAACACGGCAAGCGCGGCCATAGCCATGTCCGCCCTGTGGCCTATAAACTTAAATAGCATCGGAAGATTTACCCCTGTTATCACCTCTACATCTCCTACGGAGCAAAACGGCAACGCTATGTTAGTCGGCGTGCCGCCGAACAGATCCGTGAAAATAATTACGCCGTCTCCGGCATTTGTTTCCTTTATGGCGGTGCTGAGCGCGACGCGCACCGAATCAGTGGTATCAGAGCCTTCAACGTGAACGGCCTTGATATTATCGGTCTTGCCTGTTACCGCTGAAGCTGTCTCAATCAAGCACCCGGCAAGACGTCCGTGAGTTATTATAACAGCGCCAATCATAATAGTACCGTGAACTACGTTTTATTTACGTCTCTATGCCTTACCCGCATAACCACGCCGGCCTTGCCAAGCGCTCCGGCGAGAGCGTCAACTATAACCACCGACCTGTGTCTGCCTCCGGTGCAACCAATGGCTAATGTAAGGTATGCCTTGCCCTCCTTGCCGTAAAGCGGCAAGAGATACGTTATGAAATCCGTAAGCTTTTCAAGAAATTCTTTTGCCTCAGCGCACTGAAGCACGTATTTTTTTACTTCATCCGCGGTGCCGTCAAGCCATTTAAGCGTATTTATAAAATACGGATTAGGCAGAAACCTGATGTCAATAACAAGGTCGGCGTCTGAAGGTATGCCGTAACGGTAGCCGAAAGAAAGCAGGTTTACAGTCATCTTTCCGGCGGAAGACTGGCCGGAGTAATGTTGGCGGACGGCGTCTCTTAACTGATGGACGTTGTAGGCCGTTGTGTCAAGCACCATGTCGGCCTGAGCCTTTACGCCCTTTAACAGCTCCCTTTCCTTAAGTATTCCTTCAAGCGGGCTTTCTTCGCCGGCAAGCGGATGTTTCCTGCGGGTTTCACTGAACCGCCTTACAAGGGCGTCGTCCCCTGCCTCAAGGTACATCAGCTCTATTTTATAACCGGCGTCCTTCAGCGCGGCGTACACCGGGGTGAAATACTTTAAAAACCCCCTCTCCCGCACGTCCACCACCACCGCCGCCCGCTCGATTTCAACTGATTCGGTCAACAACTCCATGAACTTCGGAAGTAGCGACACGGGCATATTGTCAACACAAAAAAAACCGAGGTCTTCAAGCGCCTTTACAGCGGTACTTTTACCTGACCCTGACGGGCCGCTGAGTACGACAAGCCCTTTCAAGTTTTCACCGGCTTTACGCCTTTCATCGCGCCGTCAAGCTGATTCTTTAACGCCCTTGCCGGATGATGCCCCATGATTTTAAGTATCTGGTTACGCGCGGCTACTTCAACGATGGTTGCCATGCTTCTGCCCGGGCTTACCGGAACCTTTGAATACGGAAGCTCCACTCCGAGTATTTCGTAAACGCTCTCTTCAAAGCCGAGCCTTTCGTATTCGCCCGCAGGCTCCCACTTCACAAGCTCTATTACAATATCCATCTGCTTTCTTTCCCTTATGGCGGTTATGCCGTAAAGGTCTTTTATGTTCACAATGCCAAGGCCGCGTATTTCCATGTGGTAACGGATGAGGTCGGTAGCCGAGCCGAAGAGAGTCGACGGCGGCATTCTTTTTATAATAACCACGTCGTCGGCAACAAGGCGATAACCGCGCGCCACAAGGTCAAGGGCGCACTCGCTCTTGCCTATGCCGCTCTTTCCCATAAGCAGTATGCCGACGCCCAAAACGTCGACAAAAACACCATGAAGCGTTATGGACGGAGCAAGCTTCTCCTCAAGGTACTTTGTTATGCCTTCGATGAGAATGGAAGACGAAAGCGCGGTTCTCAGAAGAGGCACGGCCTTTTCTTCGCAAAAAGCGATAAGAAACTCAGGCGGCTCGATGCCGCGCGTTACGACTATCGCCGGAATCTGCGACTTTTCAATATGGCTGAAAGACTCCGCAAGTTTTTCTTCAGAGAGGCTTTTTAAATAACCCACCTCGGCGGCGCCGAATATCTGAAGTCTGTCGGAATGAAGCTCCTCAAGAAGCGCGGTGAGCAAAAGGCCCGGCTTTTGAATCCTCGACGTTAAGACTTTTCTCTCAAGGCCGTTTTCACCGGCCGCGAGCATAAGCCCCAGCGTGGAGGAATATTCATCAGCAAGTATGTCCTTAACGGTTACGCCCATAGCAAGCCGTCCATAAATAAGTGATTAGTGTTTAGAGGTGAGAAAAACATCACTATTCACTCGCCGCTATCCACTGCCTTTAAATCCCCCCATCCCTACCTGATCTTCCCCCACAATACCACTTCGGGTATAAAAAAAGGGGGGGGGGAAGGAGAAAACCAAACACTATCCTTTATCCACTCGCCACTATACACCAACCACTAACCACTATTTTGTTTTTGTCTCTATCAATCCGTAATCGCCGCCTTCAGCCTTGTAAATAACGCTTATATTGCCGGTTACCGAGTCCGTAAAAACAAGAAAACCTTTTTCGCTTACGTCCATCTGCATGGATGCTTCTTCAACGGACATCGGCTTTAAGAACTGATTTTCTTTTTTAATTATCCTCGGCCTGCGCCCGCCTGCTTCGGTTGACGCGGAGGCTTCTCGCCCCGCCCCCTGCCCCTCGTGCGACTTGTGATCTTTCAATTTTTCCTTATGCTTTCTCACCTGCTTCTCAAGTTTGTCAATGGTCATGTCGATGGCCGAATACATATCGGCGGTTGATTCCTCCGCCTTTATGCTTACGCCGTTGGCCGCTATGGTGGCGTCGGCGATGTGCCTTATCTTCTCAACCGAAAGCACCCAATGAACCTCAATGGGTTCAAAAAGATATTTTTCAAGCCTGTTTGTTTTTTCCTCGGCATATTTGCGAAGCGCGTCTGATGAGTCCATATGCCTGAACGTGACTGTTACGTGCATTTTTCTCTCTCCTCTTTTTATATAATATAAAAACTTGCGGATACAAACTTTGATGTACGCGACGCTAATTCAACCAAAACAATACCAACGCCGCTAAAAATGCGTCTTTCTTCTGCTTGACGACAAAAATCCCAATCCCTCTCTGTATTTGGTGGCAGTCCTGCGCGCAAGCGTTATGCCCGCGCCCTTCAGCGTATCAACTATTTCCTGATCGCTCAGCGGGTGCATTGCGTCTTCGCCCTCTATTAAGTCTTTTACCTTTTTCTTGATGTACTCGGAGCTTACGCCCTCGCCGCCTTCCGCGGGCATTGAATTTGAAAAGAAGTATTTAAGCTCAAATAAACCCCTTGGCGTTTCAGCGTACTTATTTGAAGTTACCCTCGACACCGTTGATTCGTGTATGCCAAGCTCGCCTGCAATATCGCGTAAAACCATCGGCTTTAAGTATTTGACGCCGTGGTCGAGAAAATCCCTCTGGAAACGCACTATGCACTCCACCACCCTGTAAATCGTCCTCTGCCTCTGGTGCACGCTCTTTATCAGCCAGAACGCGCTTTTTAGCTTCTCCTGCAGATACGCCTTAGCCTCAAGGTTGGAACGGCACTCGCCCTTTAATAACTCCCTGTAATACTTGCTTATCCTCAGCTTGGGCATGCCGTTGTCATTTAACGTAATGACGTATTCGCCGCCCACCTTGGTTATGTGAACATCCGGCACTATGGCCCGCGCCGTATCAGCGCCGTAGCCGCGCCCAGGCGCCGGAACAAGGCATTTATTTATAACCTTGGCGGCTTCATATACCGCTTCTACGCGTATGCCCAGCGATTTGGCTATCAATTTGTAATTCTTCCTGCCGAGATCGTCAAGGTGACTGGCTATAACCTCCTCGACAACCGTGTCCCGCACCGGCAGCTGGCGCGCCTGCGTAAGCAAACACTCTTTTAACGTCCTTGAACCTACGCCGACGGGGTCTAACTGTTGCACGAGTTTAAGCGCCTTGTCAGCCATCTCCGGCGAGGCCCCCGTGTGGCGGGCTATTTCAAGAAGCACCGCGTCTTCAAACTCGGGCTCAGGCAAGGCGTCCCTTTCCACAAGGCGCAAATAGCCGTCCTCGTCAATATTGCCTATAATAAACTCCGCTGACGTTGCCTCGTCTTCTGAAAGCCCCGCCAAATTCAACTGCCACAAAAGATGCTCCCTGAGGGACCCGCCGCCTGACGAGACATTATCGTAAAAATCGTCCTCTTCGTTGCTCGCGGCGTTGAAATCAAGGCGCGGCTTGCCAAGATCGCTCTGCCCCTCTATATACGTCTGCCAGTCTGTCTCAGGGGAGTTTTTAACCTCCTCGGTCTTTTCAGCGGCAGGGGTTTCAGCCGGCGTTTCCTCAGCAGTGTCCTCAAGCACCGGGTTGGACTCCACCTCTTCGCGCACCATATCAACCAATTCAAGCATTGAAAGCTGTAAAAGCTTAATGGCAAGCTGAAGTTGCGGCGTCATTACAAGCGTTTGAGAAAGCTTTATTTCCTGTTTAAGCTCGTATGCCATATCTCACAACCTGAAGTCCTGACCGAGATACACTTCCCTTACGCGCTGGGAGTCGAGTATCTCGGCCGGCGTGCCTGATTTTAAAAGCTTGCCGCCGTCCATTATATACGCCCTGTCGCATATGCCGAGCGTCGCGCCTACGTTATGGTCGGTAACAAGTATGCCTATGCCTTTTTTCTTAAGCTCCATCATTATGCCCTGCACGTCGCCAACGGCAATAGGGTCGATGCCGGAAAACGGCTCGTCGAGAAGAAGAAACGATGGCGAGTTGACCATAGCGCGGGCTATTTCCACCCTACGCCTTTCGCCGCCGGACAGGGCATACGCCCTTGTTTTTGCAAGCCGCGCAACGCCAAGCTCATCAAGCAAACCCGCAAGGCGCTCTTTTCTGGCAGTTTCGTCAATATCCAAAAACTCAAGTATTGACATTATGTTCTCTTCAACAGTCAACTTTCTAAAAACGGAAGCTTCCTGAGGAAGGTAACTTATGCCAAGCCTCGCCCTCTCAAACATGGGCAACGCGGTAATGTCCGCGCCGCCGGACTTTACGGAACCTTTATCCGGGCTTATAAGGCCGACTATCATGTAGAACGTCGTGGTCTTGCCAGCGCCGTTGGGGCCGAGAAGGCCGACTATTTCGCCGGAAGCGACGTTCATGCTGACGCCGTCAACCACCGTGCGTTTTTTAAAGCTCTTTACAAGCCCTTCGACCGAAAGCACATTCATAATACTGTATCTTCACGCGGCTGAAACGTTCCGCGTCTTTTTTGCGACGTGTTTTTTTTGCGCTGTTACTTCAAGTCCGCGTGAGCCTTTGTGCAACGCGCCTCGGCAACGGCTACCTTATCCAAAAGGTCGGCTCCTGGAATTTTAACCGGCTCCTTGGG
>SCQA01000156.1 GCA_004298725.1 bacterium | reverse complement strand
TACGAATGGAAGGCAATACCGCCTTTACAGATTCCATAGGAGCGCTAAGGCGCCTTATTAAAAAAGAAAGGGACATTGCTTACGCCGCTTATCAAAAGAGCGATTTTTTTGCCAAGGTAATTATAACCGTTACCTTCACGTTCACGCTGATTGCCATAATAGTTGCCGGGCTTTTGTGGATGGCGCTTATCCGCTCCATTGTTCGGCCTATCGTTATTCTTGAAGAGTCGGCAAAAAGGATAGGGCAGGGGTATTTAGCCCACAGAGTTCCGGTGCTCACAAACGACGAAATAGGCAATCTTGCCATAGAGTTCAATAAAATGGCCGAGGGCCTTCAGGACAGCTACGCCACGCTTGAAAAAAAAGTAGGCGAGAGGACGGAGCAGTTAAGGCTTGCCAACGATGAGCTTTTAAAAAAGAAGCAGGAGCTTGAATACGCCAACATCGGCCTGCAAGAGGCCAATAAGATGAAAAGCCAGTTTCTCGCCAACGTCAGCCATGAACTTAGAACTCCGCTTAATTCAATAATAGGCTTTTCAGAGCTTCTTGAAGAGCGGGCTTTTGGCGAATTAAACGAACGCCAAACGCAGTATATTGATTTTATACACTCAAGCGGCGAGCATCTGCTTCAGCTTATTAACGACATACTCGACCTGTCGAAGATTGAAGCAGGCAGAGTGGAGCTTATGCACGAGGTTTTTCCGGTGACCGAGGCCATCGGCGAAACGCTCGGCATAATACGCCCTATTGCGCATAAGAGGCATATTGCCATCAATACAAAGCCCGTTGTCGCTTCTCCAAAACTCAGGGCCGACAAATCCAAATTCAAGCAAATAATACTTAATCTTCTATCAAACGCGGTGAAGTTCAACGTTGACGGCGGAAGCGTAACCATTGACTGGGAGATTGTCGAGGAAGCCTCGAGCATGGAGATGAACAGGTATATAGTCTTTAAGGTCAAGGACACAGGCATAGGCATAAAAGATGAAGACAGGGGCAAGCTGTTTAAAGAGTTCGAGCAGATAGATTCGTCAATAACGCGGGAATACGGCGGCACCGGCCTCGGCCTTGTTCTTACTAAAAGGCTTACCGAGCTTCACGGCGGAACAATATGGTTTGAGAGCGCTCCCGGCAAGGGTACGACATTTTTTGTGCGCCTGCCTCAGGGCACCGATGAAATAGACGCGCCTTCGGTGGAGGCTTCCAATCATGCCCGCCGCTTTGCCGCCGACGATTCTCAGCGAAAAAGGCACCTTATTATTATCGCCGCGGAAAGCCCCGACCTTAACCGCCTGCTTGAAATATATCTCGCCGGAGGCGAGTTCGACGTTATGACCGCGCCTGACGGCGCGGCGCTTTTACAGAAGGCCGAAAGCGAAAATCCGTTCGTCATAGTAATGGGCATAACGCTTTCAAAAAAAGACGGATGGGCCGTTTTGCAGGAACTAAAAGACAACCCGTCCATGGCCGGCATACCCGTAATAATCATCTCGTCAACCGATCATAAAGAACATGCTTTGTCGCTTGGCGTGTTTGATTACCTTGAACAGCCAATCAACAGGGACAAGCTTATAAATTCGCTTGCAAGGCTTTTAAACTGAAAATGCGCGGCAAAAGTAGCCATGTCGTGTATCTTGTATAAGTAATGGGAGGTCTTTATTGTGTCCTGACGGAAAAAAAGTGCTTCTTGTTGAAGACAACCTGATGAACAAGATTCTTGTCAGGGAAATCCTAACGCTTAACGGCTATGACATTATCGAGGCTAAAGACGGCCTTGAGGCGATAAAACTTATAGCTGAATACAAGCCTGATTTAATACTTATGGATATTCAGCTTCCAGAGATGGACGGTTTTACCGCTACGCGCATTATTAAGGCGAATTCGCTGACGAAAGACATTCCCGTCATAGCGCTTACCGCGTCAGCCATGAAGGGAGACGAAGAGATGATACTCTCAAGCGGTTTTGACGGCTATATGGCAAAGCCCATTGACGTAAAAAGGCTTATTGATTTAATCAACGACACGATTAGGGGCAAGGCGGCGCCATCAAGCTAAGGGTTAAGTTGCGCCGTATTTCCACGCGCCTTTTTTAGAGCGCAGTTCCTTAAGCAATCGCCTTAGCCTTGCGTCGTCATCAGGCGTTATAAAAAGGCCGCCGTACCTCATACCGTTAAAAAGCAAGGTAATCTCGGTCACCGCGGGGTTATTTGCCCTCTTGGAGAATTCAAGCGAAGTTTCAAAGTCATGCTTGGTCAACCCTTGTTTTTTAAGCACTGAGAGCAGTTCAACGTAAAATTCAGGCGTCTTTTTATTTCTATCACCAATCTTGCCAGCGCCTTTTGAAAGATAATAATAGATAAAGGAAAGCATAAGAACTGCGGCAACGGCAACAGCCAGAATGAATTTGCCGTTTATTTGGCGACTTGCGGTCAATGCCGATTTTATGGCTGACAGCAGGTTTCTCGCGTTTATTTCAAATGTTTCGGTCATTTTTTTTTGGTCTGAAAATGAGTAATTTACCACGTAACGCGACCAGCGCCATTTGATGAGGTCGAGATACAAAAAAAACTTTGACTGTTTTTCAAAAGGCGCAATGCCGGCCGGCGGGGTTG
>SCQA01000023.1 GCA_004298725.1 bacterium | reverse complement strand
TGTTAGTGCAAGCAGGAATGCCGAAAAAATCCACAAACACGCCTTCGACATGAGCCACGTTCTGGTCAATCAATATGCCGGCGCTTCCGTTGTTTTTAAGCGTTGTCAAAAGCCGCCTCATTGACCTGTGCTTCGGCACGACAATATTGCCGCACTGCGTGCGTGTCCATTTAATAAACGCCTCGAAAACCGGGCTGTCCGAGCTTCTTACAACCACGTCCATCGGGTAGCCGTACAACGCAAGCGCCACGCCCATAAGCTCCCAATTGCCAAAGTGCGCCGTAAGGATGATGATGCCGCGCCCTTTTTTTAACGCTCCGTCAAGATTTTCCTTGCCCACAAGCTCCACGTAGCCGTTTAAGTCCTTGTGTTTAAGCCACGGCAATTTCACGAACTCTAACGCCGTCATACCGAGGTTTTTAAAGACGCCTTTAGCCGTATCGCCGGCAACTTCGTCCGTCATGCTCCGGTCAAAGGCTCTTTTGATATTGTCAACGGCAATGCCTCTGTGTTTTTTATCGAGCTTAAAGGCAAGCAAACCAACAAACCTTCCAATGGCCAAAAGCATCGGCCGGGGCAAATGCCCGACCATAAAGGCCATGAATTTTAAAATGCCGAGTCTCATGCCGTTCTTTTCACGCTGTTGTTAATTATTTTTTTAAATTCATCTTCGCCTGTTACCGGCGCGTCAACACTAAGCGCCACTATGCCAAGGCGAATGCCTTTTGCAAGAACAACAAGCTTTACGCCGTCTTTTTCAGTGGTTATTACAACCTCCGCGCCGTCAGCTTCCATCGCTTGCAAATCGCTCTCAATGTACGCGTGGTGGTCAGGGTACGCAAGCCTTTTTACGATTTTCACGCCAATGCCTTCGACTGTTTTAAAAAACTGCTCAGGACTTGCAAGCCCTGCAACCGCGACAGCCCTCGCGCCCTTCAGGCTTGAAAGGGGTAGGTCTTTTCCACTTTTTAAGTCTACGAACTTTTGCGGCGCAAGTGTAAAATTAAATAGCGGCTTACTTGGCCCGTTTATACCGCGTAACACGTCAGGGGCAAGCGCTGTGCCTTTTACCATAAGCATATCCGCGCGCAGTAATGCCGGCAGGCCTTCACGCATTATGCCGCGCGGCAGAAGGTAGCCGTTGCCCAGTCCAATTGCGCCGTCAATCAGCGCTATGTTCAAATCGCGGCAAAGCCGTAAATGCTGAAACCCGTCGTCAAGCACAATGACGTCGGGCTTAAAAAGTTCTATTGCGGCTTTTCCCGCCTTAACGCGGTCCTCCCCAACCACAACCGGCACGCCTTTCAAGCGCGTTGCCATTAGATATGGCTCATCGCCGGACTCACTCGGGCTACGCAGTATCTGTATCCCGTCTGAAACAACAACCATGCCTTTTGTGCTTCTGCCGTAGCCTCTGCTAAGCACTAAAACCTTGTATCCGCTTTTTTTCAAGAGTTCGGCTACATGCATTGTCACGGGCGTTTTGCCGCTTCCGCCGACTGTTATATTGCCAACGGATATAACCTTGCATCCAAGCCTTACGCTCTTAAAAACGCCTGCAACGTAAAACCACGCCCTTATCCTCACCGCAACAGAATAGATAACTGAAATAAAATAGAGAAAAACGCAGAAGGGGCCGTGCCCGTCTTCAGTCATACATTTTTTTACTTTTTCAGTAAACGTGTTTGGCATATTGAGTTCGCTACTTATTACCCGGCCTCACATCCCTTTTGGCAGGAAATCTTCTATAATGTCTAAAGTTTTTTTAACGGCGCCGCGGTTAGCCTCCACCACGGCCTTTGCCGCGTCTCCGGCAGTTGCCCTGAGGCTTTCATCCGATATGAGTCTTTTCAAAACTTCAAAAAGCGCGCCGTGCCGGTCCGGTACGCAAAAACCTCCGCCTGCCGCATTCAGCATTTCCGCCATGCCGAGGTACGCGCTCAAGTAAGCTCCGTAAACAACGGGTTTTTCAAAAACAGCAGGCTCAAGCAGGTTATGCCCGCCGATTCCGTCAATGAAACTTCCGCCTACTATGGCTACGTCGGCGAATGAATACGCGAGCATAAGCTCACCCATGGTGTCTAACAGCACCACCTTAGCCGGATCCGGGCTGGAGCTTGTGCGCCGCGAACACGAAAAGCCGGAGCGAGTTATTATCCTCTCAACGCTCGCGAAGCGTTCCGGGTGCCTCGGGGCGATTACAAGGCGTATATCATTGAACTCAAGGCCGAGCGCCTTAAATGCCGAAAGCATTACTTCTTCTTCGCCGTCATGCGTACTTCCGGCAACTATCAGCTTTGTTTTGCCGTCAACGCCAAGCGCCTTTTTAAGGTCAGTAAGGCCGGGCGCTTTTATCTCGGACAGCGCAAGGTCAAACTTCATGTTGCCGGTTGTAGCGGCGCGGGCGCTCTCTACGCCAAGCTTAACGGCCCTGTCCGTGTCCTCTTTTGTCCGTCCGCAAAAAAAGCCGAAGGCGGCGAATATCTCCCTGAAGAAAAAGCCGAACGCCTTGAACCTCTTAAACGATCTGTCGGAAATCGTCCCGTTCACCGCTATTACCGGCACTTTGTTTTTTACAAGCCTGCGTATCATATTCGGCCAAACCTCTTTTTCAACCACTATGAACGCGGCAGGCCTGAGTTTTTTTACAGCCCTGTTTCCAACCCATGACAAATCAAGCGGAAAATAAAAGAGCGCGTCAATCAGCCCTTTACCCTCCTCCTTCGCCACGCGGTTGCCTGTCATGGTAACCGTTGAAAAGGCTATTTTAGCCTTTGGGTGCTTTTTTTTAAAAAGCCTGACAAGCGGCATAACGGCCTTTGTTTCTCCCACGGACACCGCATGAAACCATATAACAGGGCCGTTTGCGAGCCTTTTAGCCTTGTCCTCGGCTAAAAAGCCGAAACGCTCGGCAATGCCTTCCCTGTATTTGCGGGCAGTGAACATCTTAAAGATAAAATATGGGAGAAGTATGATTAACGAGAGATGCAGAATGATGTCGTAAAGGCGGTATTTCATCTGCCCCGTAATGTGCGTCAGGAATTTGAGTAGTAAGAGTCCGCTTGCCGGGTTATTTCGTTAAGCGTATCCTCAAGCCTTTGCCTTACTGCCTCCATTTCATCGGACGCGGCATTTCTACCAACATAAAGCGGGTCCGCCGCCATGATTACGCCGCGCGAAAACGGACAGGGCATTATAAAGCCGTCCCAACTGCCAAAAGTTTTTTTTTTGACGCGCCGAAAGTAACCGGCAATATCGGCAGGCCGGTAATCTTTGCAAGCTGAACTGCGCCCATCTGCGCCTTGTAACGCGGCCCCTTCGGGCCGTCAGGAGTTATAACCACGTCCCTGCCTGCCTTTGCCTCCCTTACAAGCGCGACCATTGCTTCAAGCCCGCCCCTCGTGGTTGAGCCGCGAACACACCTTATGCCAAAGCCCTTAACGGCGCGCGCCACAAGCTCTCCGTCCCGGTGCTGGCTTACGAGAATAGTCGCGCCCTTGCCGTAGTAAACATACGGCATCATCATCAGCCTGCCGTGCCAAAAGGCGATAATGGCGTTTTGACCTTTTTCAACAAGGCTGTCATACGCAACCGTATTGACTTTTTTTATTCGCATCGTCAGGCCTATAAGCCTGATTAGCGCCGCGCCAAGCGCAGGCACAATGCGAATCATCAAAGCGTTTAAAAAATCTTTCATCGTGTTTTTAAGCCCCTTCAATCGCCGGAACTCAGGCTATACTTTGCTGAACTGCATGGAATACAACCGCGAATACTCTCCGCCGGATTCCATAAGGTCGTCGTGCTTGCCCATTTCCTTTATCCCGCGCCCTGAAAGCACTATAATGCGGTCGGCGTTTCTTACGGTTGAAAGCCTGTGCGCTATTACGAAAGTGGTTCTGCCCTGCATGAGGTTTGAAAGTCCCTTTTGCACTTCAAGCTCGGACTCGGTATCAAGCGAAGACGTAGCTTCATCAAGAATAAGCAGAGGAGCGTTTTTAAGTATGGCGCGCGCGATGGAAAGCCTCTGGCGCTCGCCGCCGGATAACCTTACCCCGCCCTCGCCGATTAACGTGTCGTAACCCTGAGGAAGCCTTGAAACAAAGTCGTGCGCGTTGGCGGCCTTTGCCGCGTCCGTTATCTCGGCGTCGCTCTTTTTCAGGTCGCCGTACGCGATGTTGCCCTTTACCGTGTCGTTAAAAAGTATTATCTGTTGCGAGACAATCGCTATTTGCGACCTTAGCGACTTCAGCGAAAGGTCGCGTATGTCCGTTCCGTCAATCAGTATATTTCCGCCTGTTACGTCGTAAAACCTCGGAATGAGGTTTACAAACGTGGTCTTGCCGGCGCCGGAACTTCCGACTATAGCTATAAGCTCGCCCTTTTTAACGCTCAGGTTTACACCGGAAAGAACGTGGTCGTTTTGATATTTGAAAGATACTTCTTTAAACTCCACGGCAGTATTCACGCCGGAAAGCGTAAGAGCGCCGGACGGCTTTTCAACCTCTTTTGGTATGTCGAGAACTTCAAATATCCTGACCGCCGCCGAAAGGCCCTGCTGTATATTGAGGTTTACGCCGTTAAGCGCCTTTATGGGCTGATAAAACATTATAACCGACGCGAAGAACGACACAAAGGCCTCGGCTGTAAGCGTGCCGCTGTTTATCCTGTACGCCGCGTACCAGATGGTTATCGCAAAACCCACCGCGCCGAGCGTTTCCATTAACGGCGACGATATCGCGCGAACTTTAATCGTCCTCAACTGGTTTTTAGTGAACCTTACGTTTTCCTTGTCAAAGCGTTCGGTCTCGTAGCCTTCCATGCAAAACGCCTTGACTATCCTTATGCCCGCTATGGCCTCGTGGAGTAACGCGGTAAGCGCCCCCATTGACACCTGCCCCTGCGTGGAAATCTTCTTCATCTTCTTGCCAAGCCGCCTCATGGGGTAAACCGAAAGCGGCAACGCAACCGAGGCGGCAAGAGCAAGCTTCCAGTCAAGGCTTATAACAACCCCTGCAAGCACGACTATGGTAAGACCCTGCTTTAGCACGGTTGAGATGGTCTCGGAGGTGGCGCTTTGCAAAAGCCCGACGTCGTTTGTAAGCCTTGACATTAAAACGCCCGTCGGCGTGTGGCTAAAATAGTTAACCGGCAAGGAAAGAATATGCTGGTAGAGCTTTTTTCTTATGTCACGCACCACGCCCTGCCCGATATAGCCCATAAAATAAGACTGGCCGTAAGAGCTAAGCCCCTTTACCACGGCTACGCCTATTATTATAAGCGGTATGGCTACAAGCATCTTTTCTTTCGGTACGGTGAATAAATCAAGCGGAAGAAATTTTATGGGCGCGCCGGCCTCGTTGGAAAAGAGAAACTTCATTACCGGGCCTATAAGGTACGCCATTGCCCCGTTTGAAAGCGCAAACGCGGCCATACACACAAACGCCGCTATGAATTGCGTCTTGTACGGAGGTAAAAGCTTCAGTATGCGAAGGTATGTCTTCATTTCTTTAATATGGGCTTAATTAATTGCCGTAAAACAACGGCAAAACCTATAGGGTTAATTTTAAAATCTCTTCGGCCGCCATGTCGGCGGCCTTTTTTCCGGACGGAGCAAGGGCCTTTCTTACGTCGTTGTAGCCTTTTATTATATCATCTTTTCTAACCGGGTCTTTTAAAATATTGACAACTTCATCGGCTATATTTTCCGGCGACGCTTCATTTTGTATAAGTTCTTTTACTATCAATCTTCCGGCGACGATATTCGGAAGCCCTATATTCTCTATTCCGACAAGCGTCTTTGCTATTAAATGAGTAAGGCAGGACAACTTGTACGTTATAACCATCGGCGCGCCGATGAGCGCGGTTTCAAGCGTTGCCGTGCCGGACGTCACCACGGCCGCGTCCACTGCCCTTAATGCCGCGTACATATTGCCGCGAACAACCCTTGCGTCAACGCCGCAGTCTTTCAAAAAACCATCAAGGAACGCGTCGTCAAGCGTACCTACGGCGGGTATAAGATATACCGCCGGAGCGCGCATGGCTGAGTCAATCAGGCGAGCGGAGGCGAGCATAACGCCGAGCATCCTCTTTACCTCGGTTGTTCTGCTTCCCGGAAGAAGCGCCACCGCTATCTTTGAATCAGGCAGATTGAATTTTTTTCTTGCCTCAGGCCGCGTCAATTCGCATTTGGCCATATCAACAAGCGGATGCCCTACGTAAAGCGCGTCAACGCCGGCCTTTTTGTATATCTCCTCCTCAAACGGAAAAACAACGAGCATCTTTTTAACAAGGCCGGCTATGGTCTTTATGCGCCCCTTTCGCCAAGCCCATACCTGAGGGCTTATATAATATATTATAGGCACGCCGGCCTTTTTCAGCACTTTGGCGAAGTGCAAATTAAAGTCGGGAAAGTCTATGAGCACCGCGGCGTCGAATTTACGTGAGCGCAAAAGCCGCTTGAGCGCGGCATACGCCTTGATAATATGGTGCGATTTTCCAATGACTTCGGTTATGCCTACAACCGAAACTTCTTTGGAATCAAGCCCGGAAAGACCGGCGCGGCGCATCTTTTCACCGCCCATGCCGCACGCGGACATGCCCGGATCAACACGGGCAAGCGCTTTTATAAGCTCGGCCCCGTGAAGGTCTCCGGAGGCCTCGCCGCTTATTATGAAGATATTTTTGCCCATATCGGACCGGGCCGGTTTAAATGCGTCATGACCGGCCAATACTTGAGCGGGCTATTGAGGCTTGAATCATCTCGGCCACTTCGAGGGCCGCCTTGCCCTCTACGCCGGAAACGAGAGGAGCGGTCTTTTCGCCGGAACATTTAAGGAACGCCTTTATTTCTTCAAGAAGCGTGTCTTTCTTTTCAAGTGGAACTTCATCTTCCGTAAACGAGGCAAAACCCGCGCCCGGCCGGCGCGACGCGCACGAGACTATTACGCTCTGGTTGGCATAGTCCGCCGTCACAAAACCCCTGCTATGATAAAGCGTCAATTTTCTAAGCCTTTCTTTCGACACCCTGCTTGCCGTTATGCTTGCGCCAAATCCGCTTTTAAACGTTATAAGCGCGCTTGCCGCGTCTGTTTTATCGGTTACAGTGCTTGCCCCTGCCGCGCTGACAGCCTCCACCGGAGAATCGGCAAGGCTTAAAATAATGTCAATGTCATGTATCATCATGTCAAAAACAACGTCAATATCGGTGCTTCTGTTCGGAAAGGGCGCCAAGCGGCTGCATTCTATGAAATTCGGCGCAAGCTTCATCGCCCGAAGCGCCATAACAGCGGGGTTAAACCTTTCAAGGTGCCCGACCTGAAGCACGGCGCCGGTTCTGGCGGCTGTTTCGGTCAGGCGGAGCGCGTCAACGCTCGTCATGGCAAGCGGCTTTTCAATAAGCGCGTCAATGCCCCTTGACAGAAACTCCAAGCCTATCGGCGCGTGAAACGCGGTAGGCGTTGCAATGCTTACAACGTCAACAAGGCCGAAGAGCTCTTTATACGACGAAAACGGACGCGTCCTTACTTCAGCCGCCACAAGCGCGGCCCTATCAATGCTTGCGTCCGCGACGCCTACAAGCTCGACGTCGGAGAGCATGGCGTATTTCTGCGCGTGAAACCTGCCAAGATGCCCGACGCCTATGACGCCGGCTCTAATCTTCTTCATTGCCCGCGCCCTTTCTTTTTAATCTTTCGCGCGCCATGCCGCGCTTGGAATTCTTTATAAATTCAAAAAACCTCTTTGCGTGCTTTGAGCCCGGCAGTTCCCGCATAAGAGCCTCCGAGGCGTCCGAAAGAGGGCGCGCCGAACGGAAGATAATCTGATAGCACTTTTTTATCTCCTCCAGCTCGTCATTTGTAAAACCTTTTCTTTTAAGGCCGACCTTGTTAAGCCCGTAAAGCGTAGCCCTGTTGCCTACGGCCATTACATAAGGCGGTATGTCCTTGCTTACCGCCGAGGCGCCGCCTATTATGCAATAAGCGCCGATACGCACGTGCTGATGTATGGCCACAAGCCCGCCTATTATGGCGTGATCGTCTATTGAAACGTGTCCGGCAAGGGTGGCGGAGTTGGCCATTATAATATTGTCGCCAAGCGAGCAGTCGTGCGCTATGTGAACGTAATTCATAAGCAGGTTACCTGAGCCGCAGACCGTCTTTTTGCTCCCTTTGGTGGTAGCCCTGTGAATGGTGACGAATTCGCGTATAATATTGTTGTCGCCTATTATAACTTCGGTCTTTTCGCCTTTGTAGCCTACGTCTTGCGGCGCGGCCCCAATGGAGACGAACTGAAATATAGAGCAGTTTGCGCCGATGGCCGTCCATTTATCGATAACAACGTGCGAATCTATGGCCGTATTTTTGCCGATACGCACGTCCTCGCCGATAACGGAAAACGGCCCTATGCGTACGCCGCTGTCAAGCTCGGCGGTAGGATGCACCAGCGCGGTAGGGTCGATTTTAACTTCGTTTAAACCTTTAACGCTCTTTATCATAAAAGTATTGCCTCTTTCTGTAATTTAACGCACACCGGTTTTTAGCAGGCCTAAAGGCCTGTTTCTACAAATCGACCAACCTAAGGAACCTCTGATTAATTCTTTTCCGCAATCAAAAAGTATCTGGTATCAATTCCGAGATGTCTTTTCCGACAACCGTTACCTGTTTTTTCCTCACCTTTACCCCTCACCCTACCCTCTCCCTCAATACCACTACGGGTATAAAGGGGAGAGGAGAAAAAAAGAAATTAATCAGAGTTTCCCTAATCACTAACCGCTACCTTTCCATAATAGTCGCCATAAGCCCGGCTTCGGCAACAAGCGCTCCCGCGACAACGGCCTCACCCTTAAAAGCCCATATCGTGCCTCTGCACTTTGTAACCGTAAGAGTAAGCTCAAGAGTGTCTCCGGGCATAACGGGCCGCCTGAAACGCGCGTTGTCTATGCCCATAAAATACACGACTTTGTTAGACACGTCCGCCGATTTAAAAGCAAGCACGCCGCCTACCTGCGCCATCGCCTCTATAATCAGCACGCCCGGCATTATAGGATGATTCGGAAAATGCCCCTGAAAAAACGGCTCGTTTATAGTGACGTTCTTTATGCCTTTGGCGCTTTTTCCTTTTTCAAGTTCAATAATCTTATCTATAAGAAGGAACGGATACCTGTGCGGAAGCACCGCCATTATTTCTTTTATATCTAACATGTGTCCTCCATTAAAGATGTAAGGGTGTCTCTATAAATTAGAAATTTTTTCCGAGGTCGAGGCGTGGCGAAATAAAAAGCGGAGCATATATGCGAATATGTGAGCATTTTTATTTCGTCCTAACAAAGATATCGGGAAAAAGGGCAATTTTTAGAGGCACCC
>SCQA01000155.1 GCA_004298725.1 bacterium | reverse complement strand
GGAAAATGGAAGCTCAATTCAAAAGGCATCTTCGTAACCGCGCGCGTATTAGACGCAAGGCATATAGAAAAACTGACTGACTCTCCGCGCGGCTTTTTCGGGTTAGTTGAAGCGTTCAGAAGCCAAGTTAGAACGCTAATTGACAACTCCGGCGCAATGCACAAGGAGCCTTTAAAAGCGCTTATCATAGCGGAAAAAGGCGGCATAGAAAAAACCATACGCGAGGCTTACGTGAAAACCGGCACGGCGCATATCCTTGCCATATCCGGCCTTCATGTGGGTATGGTGGCGCTCTTTTCATACTCAATAATTATTTTTCTGTTTAAAAGGTCTGAGCGGCTTATCCTTCTTTTAAACATCAAAAAAACAGCCGCATTGCTATCACTTGGGCCTGTTATCGGGTACGGTCTGCTTGCCGGTTTTCCTGTGTCCGCCGAGCGGGCCGTAATAATGGCCGTTGCCGGAATCGTCACACTGCTTTTAAACCGAGGCAGGGACTACTTAAATATTCTATGCCTTGCAGGCCTTGCCATCCTCGCCATAGAGCCTTCCGCCGTATGGGACATTTCATTTCAGCTTACATTCGCGGCAGTAGGCGCGATTATTTACTTTGTGCCGAAGCTTACGGAGCTTGCCAATTTGCAAGTAAAAGCAGAGGCCGACAAAACTGCTGATAAACCGAACCTGCGCCAGCGCGCAATAAAAAAATTCAAACGTTGGTTTTTCTTGGCTTGCGTTACTACGCTTTCAGCGACGCTTGGCACTTCGCCTTTAATAGCGTATCACTTCAGCAGAATTTCACTAACAGGAGCGTTTGCCAACCTTTTGGTTGTGCCTTTGGCAGGCGTCGCAGTGCCTCTGCTTATGATGTCAGCCGTTCTCATGCCGCTTTCAAACGGACTTGCAGGCCTTCTTTTATTCCCCGCAGGCTGGACGTTTGAACTGATGACGCTTATAGCGCGCCTCTTCGCGGCCCTGCCGTATTCATCGGCTTGGGTTTCACGGCCAACGGCCTTTGAAATTGCGTTATTTTATATCTTTCTTTTTTCCGTTGTAAATGTCCGACAAGGCCAATACCGCCGCATATGGAAAAGTGCGGCAGTCGCCTCACTGTTTGCGCTTGCCGTATCTTTCGGTTACTGGAGCTTATCCCCGAAATGGAGCAAAAATTTAAAGGTTACATTCATCAGCGTTGGGCAGGGTGAATCAACTCTGGTAGAATTTCCGGGCGGCAAGACAATGCTGATTGACGGAGGAGGCTTGTACGGCACAGAGTTCGACACCGGCGAAAGGCTTGTAGCGCCGTTTTTAAGGTATAAGAAAATAAGCACGATTGATTACATGGTGCTTAGCCACGCGCAACGCGACCACATGGCCGGGCTTGACTACATTGCCAAGAACTTCAACGTAAAAGAATTCTGGTGGAACGGGGACGGCAAACTCGGCAGGCTTGAAAGCACATTAAAAGAGAACGGCACTGCTATCAAACACGTTGACGCCTTAGCAAAAAAAATTGATATTGGCGGCGTGGAAACTGAAGTCCTTGCCCCGTGGCCTGATTCCGGCTTTGACCAAAACAATAACTGCCTCGTTCTGCGGTTATCATATAAAAATAATTCCTTCCTTTTCACCGGAGACATCGGCGAACCAATGGAAACGGCTCTGGTAAACTCCGGCAAATCGCTTAAAACAACGGTTCTTAAAGCGCCGCACCACGCCAGCCGGTATTCATCGTCATGGCCGTTTTTAAACGCGCTACGCCCGTCGTTTATAGTCGCATCCGTAGGAAGGGACAATGTCTTCGGCTTTCCGCACGCGGACACGCTTGAAAAATACAGCCGCCTTGGCGCGACTGTTTTAAGAACCGACCAGCACGGCGCAATTGAACTTTCAACCGACGGCATTGAAGTATCAGTCCGGCAATATTTGACGGAAACCCGGCAGTAGGCTATAATTTTTATGCGCCACATACACGGGCAGACACATTTTAAAACAAGAAGGAGACTATGAAAAAACACGCGGTTATTTTAATTTGTTCAATTATGTTGACAGCCTCGGCTTCATACGCCGAAATATACCAGTGGACGGACAAAAACGGCGTAGTACACATGACCAACGAAGTATCGCGCGTGCCGGAAGAATACAGGGACCAGCTAAAAACCTTCAAGCCTTCCAAGAAAAACAATCAGAACGAACCGGCTGTTCAAAGCGAACCAACGCAAAACGCGGGGCCTGAACTTTACGGCGACGAGCCTCTTGAATGGTGGAAGGAAAACTTCAGAAAAAAACGCGAAGACGCGCAGGCAGTCGAGCAGAGCATAGCCGCAAAAAAAGAGTTCATGAAGATGTTCGAGGGCGGCAGAAGAGGCGGCCAGATATACGACGCGAAGGACGTTGACAGATACGAGGCCTACAAAAAAGAGCTCCCTGCCGA
This sequence comes from bacterium, assembly GCA_004298725.1. Classification (GTDB taxonomy): domain Bacteria; phylum Desulfobacterota; class GWC2-55-46; order GWC2-55-46; family GWC2-55-46; genus SCQA01. The sequence goes on along the minus strand of SCQA01000155.1, from coordinate 306 downwards.
CGAATCAAGGGTTAACACGCTTAAAGACGAAATAAACGAGCTTACGAGAAGAGCGAAGATAAACGGCGTGCCAAAGACGGTTTACGGCGAGTAGGCGATAGCGATTATTTTCTGCTCTCGCACCGTTTAGAATGTGGCAGGAGGAAACTCCTGCCACCACTAAACAGAAAGAAATAAAACCATGCGTATTATAAGCCTTGTAGGGTGGGCACCGCCCACCAAACACCTACACCTTCATATATGAATGGCGGGCAGTGCCCGCACTACCCTGCTCATCTGGAAAAGTTTTTCTAAAGTTTGCTTCTC
>SCQA01000154.1 GCA_004298725.1 bacterium | reverse complement strand
GATTTACAGAATATCTTTTTTGTGATATTCTTTCAACATATCAATTTAGCGGTTATTTCTCAAATATATGGAGTCAAAAACTCTTGAGCAACGCCGCAACAAATAACACCGCAAAACCGGCAAAGCCCCTGCCGCGGGTCGCCTTCTTCTCCTTTACCAGTTGCGAGGGTTGCCAGCTCGCAGTGCTAAGCTGTGAAGACGAACTGCCTGACATACTCCGCAGTATAAGCCTTGTGTACTTTCGCGAGGCCATGACCGAAAGAAATTGGGCATTTGACATCGCCTTTGTAGAAGGCTCCGTAACCACGCCGCGCGAAGAAAAAAAGCTAAAGCGCGTACGCGCCAAAGCCAAAATGGTCATAGCGCTTGGTGCGTGCTCATCAACCGGCGGGCTGAACTGCCTGAAAAACCGCTATGAAACAAACTTAGTTAAAAAGGCCGTTTACGGCAAAGGCGTTGAGAAGAACAAAATCTTTGATACGATGCCGGCGCGCCCCATTGACTCGATAATACACGTTGACTTCTACCTTCACGGCTGTCCGATTTCAAAACAAGAGTTTATTTCAACGCTTAAATTACTCCTCATAGGGGCCGTGCCGCGCGTTCCAAACCACCCTGTGTGCGTGGATTGTAAAATGGCCGGCAACATTTGCGTCTTTGAAAAAGGCATGACCTGCCTCGGGCCGATAACGCGGGCAGGTTGCGACGCGATATGCGTAACCTACGGCGCTATTTGCTGGGGGTGCAGAGGATCTGTTGACAACCCCAACACGGCGTCGCACGGCGAAACGCTTAAAAGATACGGTTTAACCGCAGAGTCAATCATCCAAAAATTCGGCCTGTACGGCGCTTGCGCCGCTGTCAAAGCAGAGCCTGCCAAAAAATGAAGAAAGATCTTCACATAAAAATAAAAGAAATTACCCGCGTCGAAGGGCATGGCAATATAGTAATTGACATAAAAAGCGGCCAGATTAAAGAGCTTAAGTTTGAAATAATCGAATCGCCCCGTTTTTTTGAAATGATGCTCCGCGGCAGACGCTACGACGAAGCGCACCATATAATGTCGCGCATCTGCGGCATATGCGCGGTAAGCCACACGTCTGCGTCTTTGAAAGCTATTGAAGACGCCATGAAAATGAAAATATCAAAGCAGTCCCTCCTTTTAAGAAATCTCGCTTTTTGCGGCGAAGTCCTCCAGAGCCACATACTGCACCTTTTTTTTCTCGTTGCGCCGGACCTTCTCGGCGCGGGGTCTGTCGCGCCGCTTCTTAAGTCCCACCCTGAGCTTGTTAAAACCGGCCTTGAGCTTAAAAGGCTTGCCAACGAAATATGCGCCGTCGTAGGCGGCAGGCATATACACCCGATATCGCTTGTTCCGGGCGGCATGGCTCATGCGCCAAAGGCAAGCGAGCTTAAAAAGTTGAAAACCGGACTTAAAGCGGCTTTTGGGCAATTAGACGCAACGCTTGGTTTTTTCATGAAAATGCCGGTTCCGGAATTCACAAAAAAACGCGAATTTATAGCATTAAAAACAACAGGGGCGTACCCGATGTACAGCGGTACGCCGTACTCTGACGTCAGCGGCGAAATATTACCGCTTGAATACACTAAAAAAATAAAGGAATATGTTGTAGCGCATTCAACCGCAAAGCACGCCAAAACCGCAAAAGGAACATTTATGGTCGGCGCGCTTTCACGCTTAAATAATAATTTTAAGATGATGAACTCGCACGGCAAGGCCGCGGCAAAAAAGGCCGGTTTCAAGCCGCCGGTTGACAACCCATTCATGAACAATATTGCCCAGCTTATTGAATGTTTTCATCTTACCGGAGAGGCCGTGCGGCTTATTGACACGCTCCTTAAAACAGGCGTAAAATTAGAAACCCCGCAAAAACCGGCAAGCTATGGCCGGGGTATAGGCATAGTCGAAGCGCCAAGGGGCACGCTATACCACGACTATACAATTGACAAAAACGGCGTTATACAAAACGCGGACTGCGTAATACCCACGGCGCAAAATCTGCGCTCGATTGAAGACGACCTTCGGCAACTTGTGCCGCAACTGCTTGACAGGCCGAAAAACGAAATAACGCAGGTGATTGAAACGCTTGTAAGGGCATACGACCCTTGCATATCGTGCTCAACGCACATAATGGACGTAAGCTTCGTATAAAGGCAACTTGAACACGCGGCCAACTATAAATAAGGGTGCCTCTAAAAATTAGAAATTTTTTCCGAGGTCGAGGCAGGATGAAATAAGAAGCGCAGCATATAAGTTAATATGTGAGCATTTTTATTTCGTCCTAACAAAGAGATCGGGAAAAAGAGCAATTTTTAGTGGTGCCCTTAAACAAGAGCAGGCAAACACAAATGCACATATACACGGTTGACAAGCGCCTTCTGGACGAGGTGCTAGAAAGAAAGCGCGACGACTCGGTAAAACCCGGAAACATAGACCTCGGCTTGGTCTTGAAAGAGATACTTCTTCAGGCTAACAAATTCGTCCCTTCCGAATCCGGCTCGATACTGCTTGACACATCGGCGTTGAACAAAAATAGACGCGCCACGGACGTGCTTTACTTCGTCGCCTGCTTCGGCAAAGGCTCGTCAAAGGTCGTCGGCAAAACCATTCCCATAAACATCGGCATAGCCGGCAACACGTACGCCTCCGGCAAGCCTTATATCAGCAAAAAGGTAAAGTCCGACAAGCACTTTTACGCTGACATGGACAAAAAGACGAAGTACCTTACTCAGTCCATAATATGCGCCCCGATAAAACTTTGCGGCGCGGGCATAGGCGTTATAGAACTTATAAACAAAAGAAAGAGCGTGAACTACGAATCCGGCGACCTGACGCTTCTTAAAATATTCGCCGAATACACGTCCACGCTTATACAGAACTCGCTTGACGCCAAAAATTTCGGCGAACTGTCCATAAGAGACAATCTTACCGGCCTTTACAACGACAGATACGTCTTCGACAGACTCGGCAAAGAATCCGCGAAAGCGCTCCGTTCAGACCGCGACTTAAGCCTGATGTTTTTCGACCTCGACAGGTTCAAGGAGATTAACGACACGCACGGCCACCTTGCCGGAAGCAGGGTTCTTAAAGAAGTCGGCGAAATAATGTTCGACACTGTCGGAAAGACATCCGCGGTACCGGCAAGATACGGCGGCGACGAATTCGTAATAATACTACCGGGCATGGACATACAAAAAGCGGCTGAACTTGCGGAAAAACTCCGCAAAAAAATAGAGCGGTTCATATTTATAAACAAACGCCACCACGGCATAGGACGCGCCCTGAGTATTAAAAACATTATAACCGGAAGCTTCGGCGTCGCGTCGTTAAAAGCCAACATAGGAACCAAGGCAAGCCAAAACGTCGTATGCGACAAGCTGATACGCCTTTCGGATAAAGCCATGTACGACGCTAAGGGAAGCGGGAAGAATAAAGTAACGCTGTCAGACGCCAAACCGGGACGTGGTTAGGAGTAAAATCATAAATAATGACAGAGATTATAAAATCAACAAAAAGGCAATTCTGGTTTTTACATTTTTTGGTATTTTTGTCTTTACTTGCCCTTTGGGGTTATTTTGAAACTAACAGCAACTATTTGATTTTATTTAGTATTTTATCTTTTTTTGGCGCGCTCTGTGTAGCTTTCAGATATTTGGTAAGAAAACAACGGACATAAAAACTCTCCATCGGCTTGATTATGATTACGATGCCGTCGGGAGGAAACTCCTGACGTCACGACATATAGTAGAGAGGCTGGGGTTAGTGATTAGCGAACAGACAGAGGATAGTAGATGGCAACTAATGGCAGATTAAATCCCAACCACTCGCCACTATCCACTATTGACATCTGACCTTAAAGTCCTATCTTGCTTTAGCCGTCTGTAATTTGTTATTATATAAAGATGCGCCGCAACAGAAAATACATCTATATTCTTGCGTCTTTGGCAATAGTGCTGGGCGGTTATTATTACTATTTGGTAAAAGACCTTCCTTCTCTCGCTTCAGTCAAGGATTATCAACCAAACCTTGTTACAAAGGTCTATTCCTACGACGGCAGGCTTGTGGGTGAGTTCTACATAGAACGCCGCGTGGTCGTGCCGCTTGAAAAGATACCCAAGCACCTTACCGACGCCTTTTTGGCGGCTGAAGACTCCGGCTTCTACGAGCACGAGGGTATAAGCTACACAAGCATACTGCGCGCGTTCTACAAAAACCTTACCGTCGGCAAGATGGCGCAGGGCGGCTCCACGATAACACAGCAGGTTGCAAGAAGCTTCTTTTTGTCGTCTGAAAAGAAGCTTTCAAGAAAGATACGCGAAGTTATACTCTCCTACAGGCTTGAAAAGAACCTCAGCAAAAACGAAATTCTAAAACTATACCTTAACCAGATATACTTCGGTAGCGGCGCCTACGGCGTACAGACGGCCTCTCAGGCGTACTTCGGCAAAAACGTGGAAAACCTTACCCTTGCGGAATCCGCACTGCTCGCCGGGCTTCCTAAGGCGCCGAGCAAATACTCCCCGATTGTGAACTTCAAGCTTGCCAAGGAACGGCAGGGCTACGTTTTAAAGCGCATGGTTGAAGAAAAACTGATAACCGAAGAGGCGGCTGAAAAAGCCACTGCCGCTAAACTTGTACTAAAGCCCAAGGAACCAACGGACAATCTCTGGATAGGCCCGTACTTTACCGAACACGTAAGGCGCTACGTTGAGGAGAAATACGGCGACGACGTCCTCTACAAAGGCGGCCTTTCCATATACACCACGCTTGACGTAGAACTTCAAGAAGCGGCAAACACGGCAATTAAAAACGGCGTCAGGGCTTATGACAAACGGCACGGATACAGAGGGCCGGTTGCAAGGCTAAAAACAAAAGAAGACATTGACGCTTTCAAAGCCGAGGCTGATAAAAAACTTTTAACCGAACCGCTTCAGGAAGACCGCGTATATCAAGGCGTTATCACTGCCGTCAACGTAAAGAACAAATCGCTTAACGTTGACATAGGCGCAAAATCCGGCGTTATAGCGTGGGCTAACATGGAATGGGCGCGCATATACAACCCCACTAACGACCCTAACGCCGGCAAAGCCGAAAAAATAGAGCGCGTTTTTAAACACGGGGACGTCGTAGAAGTAACAATAAAAAATCTTGCCGACGGCAACAACTCGCCTGCGCCCCTTGCCCTTTCACTTGAGCAGACGCCGCAGATACAGGCCGCGCTTATAGCCATGGACCCGGCTACCGGGCACGTTAAGGCAATGGTCGGTGGAAACGATTTTTCTAAAACGCAATTCAACAGGGCAGTTCAAGCCGCTCGCCAGCCCGGTTCGTCGTTTAAGCCCATAATATACGCCGCGGCCATTGACAAAAATTACACTCCGGCAACGGTTATAATGGACACGCCGCTTGTCTTCGGCGACGACCCGAAAACCGCCAAAATAGCCGGCAAAAACGAAGAAGACATCGAAGCGCAATGGAGGCCGCAAAACTACGACGAACAATTTAACGGCCCCACAACCGTGCGCGAGGCGCTCGCCAAGTCAAGAAATATCATCACCATAAAAATCCTGAAAGATATCGGCGTAGGGCACGCCATTGACTACGCGAAAAAGCTCGGCATAACGTCGCCTCTTGCTCACGACCTCTCCCTTGCGTTAGGCTCAAGCGCGGTTACGCTTCTTGAAATGACAACCGCGTTTTCAACCTTCGCCAACCAAGGGGTAAAGCCGGACGCTCTTTTTCTGTTGAAGATAATTGACAAAGACGGCGTTGTGCTTGAAGACAGTTCCGTTGTGCAATCCGCTAACGCACCAAAAAACGCTTTGCAGGAAGTTCCTCCAGTAGCGGCTCCGGCAAACGCTACAGCGCCGCCAGCGGAACAGACAACCAACAACCAACCTCCCGCAGGCACGGCTGGTACCGCGCCTGGGCCTTCGACGTTGTCAGGTCCTGCCCTTAGCAAGGAAACCGCTTACATAATAACAAGCCTGCTTCAAGGCGTTATTGAAAACGGCACCGGAGCGCGGGCAAAGGCACTTGGCAGACCGGCCGCCGGAAAAACCGGAACGACTAACAAACACAACGACGCGTGGTTTCTGGGCTACGTTCCTGGCCTTACGGCCGGAGCATGGATAGGTTATGATGAAGAAAAAGAACTTGGACGCGGAGAAACAGGCGCAATAGCCGCTCTTCCCATATGGCTTAAATTCATGCAAGACGCCACACGCGGCACTCCGGTTAAAAACTTTCCCGTGCCGGAAGGCATAGAGTTCGCGCGCATCGACCCTGAAACCGGCCTGCTTGCCACGCGCTTGACTGCAAACCCGATATTTGAAGTCTTTAAAACCGGCACTGCTCCTAAGAGCGGCGCGAAATCAACTGAAGGCACTGTCCAGTCAGACTTTTTCATAATGGACACGGGCGGCAAAACAATCGTAAAACCAAAACAGGAAAAAGAAGCGCTGGACTGATGAAGATGACTGAACCCAGAGAACTGATAGATTCATACAAACGCAAGATTGACTACATGCGGATTTCCATAACCGACAGGTGCAACCTCCGGTGCACCTATTGTATGCCGCCGGAGGGCATTGAACTTATCGAGCCTAAGGGCATACTGCGGTATGAAGAAATACTTCGCATAGTGGGCATAGCCGCAAAAAGCGGCGTAAGCAAAATCCGCGTAACGGGCGGAGAGCCGCTCGTAAGAAAGGGCCTTACGGAATTTTTAAGCGCGGTATCCGCCATAAAAGGCATTGAAGATTTAAGCCTTACCACAAACGGCGTTCTTCTGAAAGACTATGCCTTAAAACTTAAAGAAGCCGGGCTAAAACGCGTAAACGTAAGCCTTGATTCGCTTGACAGAACGCGCTTTTTAAAGGTTACGCGTGGCGACAATTTACAGGACGTGCTCGACGGCCTGAAAGAGGCGCACCTTGCCGGGCTTACGCCGGTAAAGGTGAACATGGTAGTGATAAAAGGCTTTAACGACGATGAAATACTCAACTTCGCCCTTATATCAAAGGAAAAGCCTTATCACATCCGCTTCATTGAATATATGCCGTTTAATACACAGGAAGGCTGGCAAAAGGACAAGTGTATATCCGCCAAGCAGATACTTGAAATTATAGGCAGAGAAGGCGCGCTTATTCCAATTGAAAACGAAAAACATAACGCGGGCCCGGCAAGGCGTTTTAAATTCAAAGACGCGCCCGGCGAAGTGGGCGTAATAAGCCCGGTATCCGAGCATTTTTGCGGCTCATGCAA
>SCQA01000153.1 GCA_004298725.1 bacterium | reverse complement strand
CTGCGTTCTCCATAAGCTGAAGCCCGCGAAGCCCGAACGCCTTTACGGCGCGTCCGTCCATGGAGCGCATTAAATCCCTGTCAACGGCCTTCAAGGGCGGCTCTCCTTTTTTCCGGCTATAGTCTCGGCAATGGCAAGCGCGGAGGTATGTGAAATGGATACGTCTAACGTATATTCGCCTTCAAACAGCGGCGCTGTAAAAACAGGACGGCCCCCTGCCTCTCTTGAAATTTCCACGTTTTTAAAACCGATTTGTCTTCCAACGGCCTTAAAAAGGCTTACCTTGGCGGCTAAGCGCCCGCTTAAATGCGCCTCCGGGCGTTTTTGCGCCATACAGTATGAAAGTTCTTTGTCGGTAAAAAGCCTTTTCAAAAAACGCTCCCCTCTCTTTTCCATAATGGCTTTGAATTTTGCGATATCCACGACGTCTATACCTATGCCGAATATCATCCGGTTTACGCGCGGCGTATCAGACCGAGCATCTCCTTTACGGCGTCGTCAATGCCGACGTACACGCTTCTGGCGATAACAGCGAAGCCTATGGCGAACTCGTCAATTTCCTTTATTCTCGCCACGTCTTTTATATTCACGTAATCAAGGCCGTGTCCGGCGTGCGCCCTCAGGCCCAACTTTTTAGTGAGCATTACGCTGTCGTATATGCGTTTAAGCTCGCTTTCTTTGGCCTGCAAAGTGCGCGCTTCGGCAAAACGTCCGGTGTGCACCTCCACGCCGCTCGCGCCGATTCTATGGCTGTACTTGACGCTCTCGGGCATAGGGTCAATGAAGAGGTTTACGTTAATGCCCGCTTCACGCAAAAAACCGACGTATTTTTTCAGGGCGTCAACGTCTTTTCGCACGTCAAGCCCGCCCTCAGTGGTAAGCTCCTGCCTCTTTTCAGGCACTATGGTCACCATGTCCGGCTTGACTTCAAGGGCAACGGAAAGCATCTCCTGCGTGGCGGCCATTTCCAAGTTCAAAACCGTCTTGACGGTTTTTCTGAGAATAAATACGTCGCGGTCGTGTATATGCCGCCTGTCCTCGCGAAGGTGCACTGTTATGCCGTCGGCGCCGGCAAGCTCGGCCTTAAGAGCCGCTGTAACCGGATCCGGCTCAAGCGCCCTGCGGGCCTGCCTTATGGTTGCCACGTGATCTACGTTCACTGAAAGCTTTGCCATTTTCTTGCACCTTTTTAAAAGTTGTCTGTTACGGAAAAAACGTTATCAGTTCCCTGTTATTAATTAAGGATTAAGGAAGCTCTGATTTATTCTAATTTAGCGCAATGGGACACGGGATTGTCACTACCGAGGTTTTAATCGGGAATCCATAAATAACTACCTGAGTCACTGGATTCCCGCTAAAAGAACGCGGGAATGACAAATACATGCACGCATAGCAACCACTCTGCCCTACGTCTTACCTCAACGCATATCAGCTTGAATAAATCAGAGGTTCCTTAACAGAGTTCCTTGACAAGCGCGCTGGCAAGTTCTTCTGCCATCGCGTTTATTTCGTCCTCTCTCTCGCCTTCAATTGTAATTCTCGCAAGCGGCTCGGTGCCGGAGTAGCGTATAAAGACCCTGCCCCTGTGCTTCAGCCTGCCTTCCACGGATTTAAGCGCCTTTACCACGTTAGCGAGTTCGCTTAAATCTTTCTTGCGCGAAACCTTTACGTTTTTAAGCACCTGCGGATAGGTGGCGAGCGCGCCGGCGAGCTTTGAAAGAGGAACGCCTTGCCTTACCATTGTCTTTAAAATCTGGAGCGCGGTAATAACGCCGTCGCCCGTCGTGGTGTGGTCAAAAAAGACCATATGGCCGGACTGCTCCCCTCCGAAGTTATACCCGTGCTTAAGCATCTCTTCCACGACGCACCTGTCGCCGACGTCGGTCCTCTTTACCCGTATGCCCGCCTTTTTCATAGCCTCGTCAAGGCCGGAGTTGCTCATTACCGTAGCCACCAAGGTATCTTTTTTAAGCGCCTTTTCGCGTTGCATGGCAAGGGCGCATATCGCCATAATGTAATCGCCGTCTAAAATCCTTCCGGTTTCATCCACCATAATCAACCTGTCGCCGTCGCCGTCAAGGGCGAAGCCTATGTCCGCGCCTGATTCCTTAACCGCGGAGCGGACATTTTCCGGGTACAGCGCGCCGCAGTTAAGATTAATATTTTCTCCGTTAGGCTGTACGCCCACCGGAATAACCTCGGCGCCAAGCTCGTAAAAGACGGCAGGGGCAACCTTATACGCCGCTCCGTTGGCGCAGTCAACGGCTATTTTAAGCCCGTCAAGGGTAAGTTCCTTAGGAAAGCTGTTTTTGGCGAATACTACGTACCTGCCTATGGCGTCGTCAACCCTGTACGCCTTGCCGACTTCGCTCGCCGTTGGCCTGTGGGCCGGATCGCGGTCGCCGAGAACGAACTCTTCAATACTATGTTCGATTTCATCGGCAAGTTTAAGGCCCTCTCTTGAAAAAAACTTTATGCCGTTATCCTGATACGGGTTATGCGAAGCCGAAAGCACCACGCCCGCGTCCGCCCTCATGCTCGACGTTATAAAGGCTATGCCCGGAGTAGGCAAAGGCCCCACCATAAGCGCGTCAACGCCCATGGAGCATATGCCGGCCATTATCGCGCTCTCAAGCATGTAACCGGAAAGCCTTGTGTCCTTTCCAACGACTATTCTATGCCGCCTTTCTTCCTTTTTGAAAACGTATGCAATGGCACGGCCAAGCTTCAACGCCGTCTCCGCGGTCATAGGTTCAATGTTGGCAATGCCGCGCACGCCGTCCGTGCCAAAGAGCTTTTTCACGCCTTTTTTTGAAACCATTTTTTACTCCCGCGTTGCTTTTTCTATCTTTACGCGCACGCTTACCTTGCGAGCGCCTATGCTCTTAAATTCGCCTTCTTCAATGTCAAGCTCCGCCATGACAAGCTTTGACGCTTTAATTCCGCTTATGTCAATCGGCCTTGTATAAAATCCCTTGCGGTCTTTTTGATCTCTTTTCAGCCCGGATGCGCTGATAACCGCGGGAATAGCCTCCACGCCAACGACGCGCCAACCCCAACCCGGCGTTCCGGTAAGGCGCGCGTTCACCGGAAGCGTCATCTTTACAAGCTCTTCAGTGCGTATGTCAACCGAGCTCGGCCTGAACCTGACTATATCCACGCCCACCGGCACGCTGATATTTTGAGGCTGTATTTTAAACGTATTCAACCCTTCCTTAACACCTGAAAGGTCTATTTCCGCCACTACCTGAGACGGCGAAAGCGTGTCTATTACCCGCTTAGGGCCGGAAACTCTCACTTCAAGTTCTGCCGGCGGCAAGCCGGAGAGTTCCATGTTTTCCGGCATTCCCTTCAACACAAACGGCACCAAAAACCCCACCTCCGTGCCCGTCTGACCGGCAACAAAATACCACAGTGCCGCTGAAAGCACAACGGCCAGCGCTTTAAGCCTCTTGTTTTTAAAAAGCCACGCCGTCACGATTTAGCCTTCCATGTAAAAAGAGTCTTTCTGTTATCGCCGGTATAAGGAAAAAACACCTTGAGGTCTTCAAGAAGGCTGTCCGGCTTAACGCTTGCGTAAAGCTCGCCGTCAACCGCCAGCGTTATATCTCCCGTCTTCTCTGAAACGACTATTATAACGGCGTCCGTCTCCTCGGCAAGCCCGATGGCCGCCCTGTGCCTTGTGCCTAACGACTTTTCAAGCTCCTTTTCAGTCAGGGGCAGTATAACCCCTGCCTTGAATATGCGCGCCCCGCGCACAACCACCGCCCCGTCGTGCATAAGCGACGCTACGTTAAATATGGTGCGAAGAACTTCCGATGAAACTTTAGCGTCAATTTCAACTCCGCTGTCCAAAAAATCGCCGAGGGTTACCTCGCGCTCGATGACTATAAGCGAGCCGGTTTTAGACTCTGACATCAAACAAACTGCGGAGGCTATTTCATCAAGGGCCTCTCTGGACTTTATGCTGTCGCCCGGGCTTACCGCTCTGCCCATGTGCACAAGCGCCCTTCTTATGTCCTGCTGAAAAACCACTATGATAAAAATAACCACCGAGCCGAGAAAATTACTGAGCATCCAATGCAGGGTTACAAGTTCGGCGCGCAGAGACACGAAATACACTATGACGATAACGCCTATGCCCCAGAGCATCCTCTCCGCGCGCGTGCCCTTTACCATTAGCATTATGTAGTAAAGAACTATTGCGACAATAAGTATGTCAAAAGCGGTGGCGAGCGTACTAAGCCTGAATATGACGTTCAGCATATATTAGACCTTTTTAAACTGAACCGTTGTCCGCACGCGACGCTTTCAAGGCGTCCGCGATGGTTGCGGCCTCTCGCGCCTCTTTTACGTCATGCACCCTTAATATGTGCGCTCCGTTTTGCACGGCAACAGCCCCGGCGGCAAGCGTGCCGGAAAGCCTCTCTGCCGGCGCCGTAGCGTTGCCTGTCACAGCGGAGATAAAAGATTTGCGCGATAGCCCTACAAGTACTGGCCTGCCGAGCGTTTTAAACTCCGCGAGGTTTTTAATAAGCTCAAGGTTTCCTTCGGCTGATTTGCCAAACCCTATGCCCGGGTCTATTATTATACTCTCAGGGTCAATGCCGCAAGACTTTGCGTAAGCTACTCTGCCGGAGAGGTAATTAAAAACCTCGGAAGTAAGGTCGTCATAGTGAACGTCTTTTTGCATGGTCTCCGGCGTACCGCGCATATGCATAAGCACCACCGGAGCGCCTGCCTCGGCGCATACGCGGGCCATGTCCGGGTCGGCCTCGAAGGCGCTTATATCGTTTATTATTTCCGCACCGGCTTTGAAAGCCTGCCTTGCGACTTCGGCCTTCGTGGTATCAACCGACACTGTAACGCCTTTTTTCGCAAGGGCCTCTACAACCGGCACTACTCTTTTAAGTTCTTCCTCAAGCGTAACCGGCAATGCGCCCGGCCTTGACGACTGGCCGCCTATGTCTATCCAGTCAGCGCCGTCTTTGATCATTTCAAGGCCGCGCGAAACAGCCTCGTCTGCATTTAAAAATTTCCCGCCGTCGTAAAAAGAATCCGGCGTGACGTTTAAAACGCCCATAATAACGGTGCGCCGGCCAAACGTCCAGAAAGCTCCGTCCTTACGGCGCTTGACGCACAGCTCTTTTTTTAAAATATTCTCAAGCGCTCCGGCAATATCCCGGGCGGCCTGGTCCAGCCCGAACGGCTGTGTTTTAAGCTTTTCTATGAGGATTTTGAACTGCTTCAACGTACCTGAAAGGATGGCGTCGGTGAAAGGGATACGGCACGAGGCAGAACCCCTGCTGATGGCCGCCTCGCCGCCGGCAGAGAGCAGTTCCTGCTTTATTACGTTTGCTTGCGCCGGTGTAAGCTGTTCCACCTTAAAGTTATAGTGGAACTGCTTGTCGAGCATTATACGGATGCCGGCAGGGTCAACCCCTATCCGCTCCATTTCTGATATGGCTCTTTGGGCGGCGGTTATTTCTATACGCCTGACGGATAACCTCAATATACAGCCTCTGTTCAGTGAATAATGATTAGCGAATAGTGAACAGAAGACGAAAGCTCCGTCAACTAATCACTGTCCACTATCCACTAAACCCTGTTACTTGGCAACTATGCCAAGCTCGCCAATGGGCGCGTCGCCGCGTTCCGCGCCGCTTAATTTCGTAACGGGCGTCTGTGTTTGTTCAGGGGCTGAAACGCTTGGCAATACGGCAGAAGGCGCGGGCACGGCCCCTGAAATTATTTTGTCTATTTCCACGCCGTCAAGCGTTTCCTTTTCAAGAAGCGCCCCTGCAAGCCTTTCAAGCGCTGGTACGTTGGCCTCTATTATGCGCCTTGCCCTGTTGTAATTGTCCATAACCGTCTTTTTAATTTCCGAATCAATTTCCAAGGCCGTTTCTTCGCTGAAGTCGCGGTGCTGGGCTATCTCTTTACCGAGGAATATATGCTCCTCTTTCTTGCCGAAAGTTAGCGGACCGAGCTTCTCGCTCATACCCCATTCGCAGACCATCTTGCGCGCAAGTTCCGTTGCCCGCTCGATGTCGTTGCCGGCGCCGGTGGTCATATGGCGCATACTGACCTCTTCAGCCACCCTGCCGCCCATAAGCACGGCTATGTTGTTAAGAAGGAACTCCCTGTTATACGTGTGCCTGTCGTCAATAGGCAGTTGCTGGGTAAGCCCAAGCGCCATGCCCCTTGGTATTATGGAAACCTTGTGTATGGGGTCGGTGCCCGGTATCATTTTGGCCACAAGCGTATGCCCTGCCTCGTGATACGCCGTATTCTTCTTTTCAGAGTCGCTTATTATCATGCTTCTTCTTTCGCTTCCCATAAGGAGCTTGTCTTTGGCGTCGTCGAACTCGAACATCTCAAGCTTTTCCTTGCCCCTTCTTGCCGCCAAAAGCGCGGCCTCGTTCACGAGATTTGAAAGGTCGGCGCCTGAAAAACCCGGGGTGCCTCTGGCTATGACGTCAAGTTTGACGTTTTCAGAAAGGGGCGTCTTTGACGTGTGCACCTTTAAAATTTCCCCTCTACCGCGTATATCCGGCTTTGGCACAAGCACATTTCTATCGAACCTGCCGGGCCTTAAAAGCGCAGGGTCGAGCACGTCCGGACGGTTGGTGGCGGCTATGATTATAACGCCCTCGTTGCTTTCAAAACCGTCCATTTCAACAAGAAGCTGATTTAACGTCTGCTCTCTTTCGTCATGCCCGCCGCCGAGACCGGCGCCCCTGTGCCTGCCCACGGCGTCTATTTCATCAATGAATATTATGCACGGCGCGTTCTTCTTACCCTGCACGAAAAGGTCTCTTACGCGCGAAGCGCCTACGCCGACGAACATCTCGACAAAGTCGCTACCCGATATGGAAAAAAACGGCACACCCGCCTCTCCGGCAATGGCCTTCGCAAGAAG
>SCQA01000022.1 GCA_004298725.1 bacterium | reverse complement strand
GGCCGAGCACCCTGTAACGCATGTTTCGTGGTTCGACGCCGATGAATTTTGCAGATGGAAAAAGAAGCGCCTTCCGACGGAAGCTGAATGGGAAAAGGCCGCGCGCGGCACGGACGGCAGGCAGTTTCCATGGGGCAACGAATTCGATAATAAAAAGGTCAACACTATGGGAGAGTTCGGCGGAACAACCTCCGTCGGTTTCCTTCCTGACGGTAAAAGCCCGTACGGCGTTCTTGACATGGCCGGCAACGTGCAGGAATGGACGGCTGACTGGTATAAGCCATACCCCGAGAGCGATTATAACGACGCGGATTACGGTGAAAAGTTCAAGGTTGTGCGCGGCGGCGGATGGGGCGGAATGGGGCACTATACCTTGCAAGTTTACGTAAGAACATCTTTCAGGAATATGGCCCAGCCTGAAGGAGGGTATAACGACGTTGGCTTTAGATGTGTTTGGCCGGTGAAGTAAGCAACAGATTGACTTTGCGAGAAGCCTGTTAATGCGCCGGCAACATGCTTTGACACGTTGGACAAAAGGACTAACCTATTATTATGCGCGACAAGAAGTCTCTGTGGCTCTTGTTTTTTTCTTTGATTGCGTTGTTGCCAGGAGCGGCGTATGGCCTTGAAAGGGATCCGTATATGCGGCGCACCCTTACGGGAAGGGTCTATCTTGATTATGAAAAAGTTGAAACGAGGCAGGGTACATATACTGATAAGTTCGACAAATTCCAACAGACTTACAACCTTGACACCAAAGGTTTTCTTTATGCGCGTAACGCGCTTATTTACAGTCTCAGCGGTTCGTTTATCAATACGGATTCAACTCAAAATAGCGTAAAGACTGGCACAAAGAACACGCAGTATAATTTTGAAACTACAGCACTGCCGTTATCGGCCATACCGCTTACGTTTTTCACTAATCATGACGAAAACAGGGCAACAACCACCAACGGAGGTAGCACCTCTGACGCGTACGGGATTGACTGGTTCGCAAGGATTAGGTCATTGCCTGCCACCAAAGTACACGCTGAAAAAAGAGACAGGGTCTCTGATCAGCGCGAGACAATAGATACTATTTACAAGTTGTCCATGAAGAAAAAGATAGGCCCCACTAACAACGACCTTCTATATGATACTATAACCACTGACAATACAAACGCGGGCACGCGTAATTCGCAAACCACTGTTAACTTTACAAACGATACAGTTATTTCAAAGTCTACCGAAGTGCACGCCGGTTATACGGAAAACGTAAATGTGGCCGAAAACGGACAAAAGTCAACTCTGAATGGCGTTAGCATCAATCTTGCGTCTACGCCAAGTTCAGATTTTTCGCAAAAGCACAGGTATACGTTTTATGGAAATTCGACAAGCATCAGCAATCAGGAAGGGCACAACTATGACGGAACAATGAGTTATGCTTTTTCGCCAGTAACGTCGGCATCAGCCTCCGCCCTTTATCAGAAAAACACGACTGATTCATCTTCTTCGCAGTTCGAGTCGGAAAACGGCAACGTTTCAGGGTCGTTTGCAACGGCCGTTACTCGCACTATTGGTTTTTCTCAGGCGCTCTCTTACGCGGAGAACAAAGCAAACATCGTGGCGGGAACGAATCAAGGCAATATGACGAGCAGAAAGACCACGACGTCGAACACTTCGCTAACTTATAGAAGGAAGTTCAAGCTGGCGCTTCTTACAGGCAACTACGGAATACATTACACGCAAGATCAAACCTCAGACGCTAATTCTCGCGGCGGTACCGGAATGGGGCAAAACGCCAGGGTAGGGCTTGCGGATATCAATTTTAACAGGCATGTCGGGTTCAACGCCAATTCCGCGTATTCAAAGACCGACACTGTGATAGGCGGCAACATACATGAAACAACGTACAGCTACGGAGGCAACGCCTTTAACAAGACTTTTAAACAGTATTTCGGCGCCACCGCCAGTTATAATTATTTATTGATAAGGTCGTGGCTTAACACGTTGAACAAAGAGACGGAAAACATTGATTACCACGTAGATACAAGTTATATAAAGAATACCAAGGTGGGCTTTGCAATGCATGAAGAAAATAGCAACTCTATAACAACCGGAAGCACAAGCACAAGCACAAAAGATTTTACGTTGAATCACAAACGCCCGTTATTTGGAGGCAATCTTGGCGCTGATTTTAGTTATAACATTGTTGATAATGTTTACCGTGGAGGCACATCAGGAACGACTATAACTACTGTAAAACTAAATTATTCCAGAATGATATTGAAAGGTAATTTTGGCGTTGATGCCTTATATACGGCTCACGACTATGTATATAATACCGGCGGATACGGCACTACGGATAAAAGGTATACAGCCAGATACAGCAAGGCCTTGTTCAGGAGGGTGCTGTGGCGGACCGCAGGCGAAAGGACTGAAACTGAAAGAGATGACGCGCTCATTTTTTCTAAAAAAACAAGCATCGAGAACGCGCTTGTTTATCAATTAAGGGCTTGGGGGTTTTCCGCAGAGCATAGATACGCCGTAACGTCTAACGAGTCTCATGTGGATTTGACTGAAACCCGTATCTTTTTCAGGGTGGAGAGGTCGTTTGGCATGTTCTTGTGATAATCAAGCGAAACAACTCAGCCTTTAAATATAATACAGGCTCTTTGCTTGATAAAAGGGCGCTATACATGATGAAGACGATTGCGGCAGGTTATGCTTCAGCGGTAGTTTTTCTTGTCGTAGCAGTAGTCTTTGGCGCCCAGACATGGCGCAGAAACGCCGTGTGGACGGACCCGCCCGCTTTATGGTCGGATGCCGCAGTCAAATCTCCCCAAAAAGCCCGCCCTCATTACAATCTTGCCACAGTGCTTGCCGATGCCGGAAGGCTTGATGAAGCGCTCTCAGAAAATTTGAAGGCAATTGCCATACGTCCGGCTTACGCGCAGGCGCACTTTAACGTAGGGGCCATATATCACGCTCGTGGCAACGTGGCCTCTGCCGTAAGGGAGTATGAAATAGCCCTTGCGATAAAGCCGGACATAGAGCAGGCGCATAACAACCTTGGGTATGCTTATTACAAAAGCGGGCGCCTTCAAGAAGCTGTCAGGGAATTTAAAGCCGCTCTTAGCGTCAATCCTGAGCATGTAAAAGCTTATGTCAATCTCGGCAGTGTTTACATGGACCTTGGCAAATACGACGACGCCATAGCAAGCTATAGCAAAGCTCTTGAATACGCGCCTGACTACGCAACAGGGTATTTAAAGCTCGGCGAAGCGTTTTTAGAGACAGGCTCGATTGACAATGCTCTTGGAGCTTTCAAGCAGGCTCTTAGGCTACAGCCGGACCTTGCTTTGGCATATGTTGGCTTAAGCAGGGCATATGAACTGCTTGGCAATTCCGGCGAAGCTATCAGGCAACATCAAAAAGCAATGGAACTTGACCCTGAACTTGCCCAAGCTGTTCAAGGCGCGAAGAAACGCAGGCAGATAGATAGACCATAGGTGCATATTTTACCTTTGCCGCTAATGACAGATGGTGCCGCATAGCGTAAAGTTCAAATTTAACCGGTCTGCATAAACTAATCTCCGCTTAAAGCGGAGTGTTTTGAAATGTTGATTTGTTGTTTATGTATACGCGTAGTATGAAAACTCACATGAAGGATCAAAAGCGGAATGATTCTGCTTTGAAATGTCGTGTCAGCTTCGATATTCGTAAAGGATTTTTGACAGTTAAAAGAGATTTAACAAGAGAATAAAAAAACCGCATGCGTCTTTTGACGCTTGCGGTTTTTTTATATTCCAGATGAACTGCTAAACTTTGTTTAAATGGCGGTTAGTTTATTCGCCTATTTAAATGATTTGCTGATTAACCCAAGAACTTTATAAACGGGTTCGCAAAGAGAAGTATAAGCGCGATAACAAGAACGTATATAGCAAGAGATTCAATCATCGCAAGACCGATAAGGAGCGTTGAGAGTATTTTGCCAGACGCGCCGGGGTTTCTTGCTATGCCTTCAACAGCGGCCTTTACAGCGTTGCTCTGTGCGAAACCGACGCCTATTGCGGCGGCGGCCATTGCTATGGCGGCTACAAGCGCTACACTTGTATAGAACGACAGGTTTGACGTTCCGCCAACCTTTGCGGCAGCGGCTTCTACATTAGCGAAGGCCGGAGAGGCCGTCATTGCGTAAAATGCTGCCATAAAAAGAACCCACTTAGAACTCTTTTTCATGACCGATTATTCCTCCTTTTATTTCTGCCACAGTCGACTACGCTTGTGCAGTATTGTTTTTATTGGGTGATAAGACGTTTAATAATACTAAAACGCTTAGGGTGTGTCAAGAATATTTTAGGGTAATTCCACAGAAAGATGTTCGGCTAAATCCGCAGGTCTTTTTACCGTAGCGGACGGCGGCGCCATCGTATAAGCTTTTGAGGACGGCTGTTTTTTATTGCGTGCTACCGCGGCGCTGGATACGCTTTTGCCAGTTTGCGGCAAGGGCATTTATGTGCAATGGAGTACGTCTGATTTAAGCGGTATCGAAGGTTTTTTATTCAGTGTGTTTGATGAAACCGCAAAGTTTTTTTCTGAATCTGTTAAAGCTTTATTTCCGTGCCGGTTGCCACGGCAAAGCACTTCATTTTCGAGCCTTTTTTTGCGATGATGCGCTTGCAATCCTGAACCATGGCGTCAACTTCTTTATCCGTTCTTTCCTGATTATGGTGGTATAGTCCGAAGGTCTTCACGTTCGCCTCAAGCGCCAGACTGAGTGTGTCAAGATAAACGGAGTGTCCCCACTTTCTCGTGTGTTTGTATTCCTGTCTCGTGTATTCCGAGTCGTGAAAGAGCACGTCCGCGTTCTTTGAGAAGTTGACGTAGTCGCCGTATCTACAGCCGGTCTTGTGCCGGTAGGTAAGCTCGTTATCGGTAAGGAATACGAATGACTTGCCGTTTTCTTCAAGTCTGTAACCCGCGCCTTCGTTCGGGTGGCTTATGGGAATGGTGGTTATTTTAACGCCGCAAATGTCATATTCTTTTTTGTTGCCCATGCCGAGAAGAGAAATCTTAGCGTTTATGTCCTCGAATTCAATTGGAAAATACGGCGCCGTCATCGCTTTGGATATGATGCACTTCAAAGATGTCCGCGTATTTTGAGGGCCGTAAATTTTAAGGGTAGTGTCTTTTTTATATATTGGCTTAAAAAACGGGAACCCGGAGAGGTGGTCCCAGTGAGCGTGCGAAAGGAGCAGGTGTATGGTCTGATTCTTAGATTTTACAATTTCGTTGCCGAGAGCCCTGATGCCCGTGCCTGCGTCAATGATGATTATTTCGCCTGCGTCCGTGCGAACCTCTATGCAGGCCGTGTCTCCGCCGTATTTAAGATACTGCTTGCCTGATACGGCTATGGACCCTCTTGAACCCCAGCAACGTATTCTCATATAAAGAGCGTGCCGCCCTCCCTGAGTTTATTTATCGGCGCAAAGTTGCTTTTAATGAATAATCAAATACGCGTAAAACAGATATTACGCGGCGCCTTCAGTAATAAACTTGTACTTTCAATTGGCATTATAACAAATGTCCATTTATAGTCAAATAGTATCACAGCGGAGTTTTTTTATTTTTGCCGCGCTTAGCGCCGCTTCCGTTACTGCCCTTAGCGGCACGTTTTTTTTAATGGCGTTTATCCGGCAGTCGTCGTATTCAGGCTGAATGTTTACGGCTTTGCTATCGAGGTATGAAACTTTAACGCGTATTTTTCCGTAAGGCGTAGGCACGCTGATAATCTTTCTTTCAAGGCAGAGCCTTTCCACGGCGTGAGTGCGGATGCCTATGGACGTTGATTCGCTGAAGATAATATCAACGAGCTTTTCAGCGGACGCTTCTTTGCACAGCGCGGTAATCAGTATGCCCGGCCTTGATTTTTTCATCTGTACCGGCGTGATGTATGCGTCAAGCGCGCCGGCAACAAACAGCCGCTCCATCAGGTAGCCTGCCGTTTGAGGCGTCATGTCGTCAATGTTGGTTTCTATGATTTTAATAGTGTTTTGGCCGGAGCGCGCGTAAGCATGTTCACCCTCCGTGTTTGGCGCGCCGATAACAGCCCTTAACACGTTAGCCTTTTCTTTAAAATCTTTTTTTCCGGCGCCGTAGCCGACTCGCTCGATTGTCATAGCCGGCAAAGGGCCGAAGCCGGTTGCGAGCGTTTTTATAATGGCCGCTCCCGTTGGTGTGGTAAGCTCAAAAGGCGCGTTTGATGAAGCTATCGGCACTCCGCGCAGTATTTCAAGCGTAGCCGGAGCCGGTACCGGAAGCGTGCCGTGCATCGTGGTTGCCCAGCCGGAACCAAGAGGTATGGGCGAGGCTATTATTATGTCAGGCTTTAGCGCGGTTACGGCTATAGCAGAGCCTACTATATCAATAATAGAGTCCATCGCGCCGACTTCGTGAAAGTGGACCTTGTCGGCGCTTATGCCGTGAATCTTGCCTTCAGCCTCGGCAATGGTTTTAAATGTAGCCGTGCTTATTTTTTTTACATCGGCGGAGAGGGCGCTCTTTTTTATAAGCCCTTTTATGTCCTTAAAAGTCCTGTGATGGCGCGATTCGGTGTTTTTTACGCGAAAGCATGTAGCCGAGATTGAGTGGCGGGCTTCTTTGGTTATACTTATGTCAATTTTATCAATCGGGAGTTTTTTAAGCTCTTTAAGCACGGCTTTAAAATCAACGCCAAGGTCTATCATGCCAGCCATGAACATATCGCCGCTAATGCCCATGGGGGTGTCAATGTAGAGCATCTTCATACTGTAGTTATTTACTCACGCAATTTAACATATTCGATTTCAGCGTTTTTCGCTAAATTATGCAGAACGCATAATTTAATTTTATGCTACCGTGAAAAAATTTTTAATTGGTAAATTCAGCAGAGTGTGTTGAAAAACCACCCTGACAATTCTGATTGTCGTTTACAAGAGCCAATTCATTCGTAGTCCGCATGATAGATTAGGATATGTAATATATTGCGGTCTGTCAATAGCCAAAACAAGGTATGTCGTTATTTAACGAGGGTTAGTAAAATAAAGCGCGAGTCAACTCTTGGAATTAAAATTATAGGCGGTTATTTCTGTA
>SCQA01000152.1 GCA_004298725.1 bacterium | reverse complement strand
AAAGGATGAAGCAGTATTTTAAGGTGCTTGCCAACAACGTATTGAGAAGCGATTGCCGTAAACGTATATGAAATTATATGAGCTATTGCCGCGCCGTTTACGCCAAAGCTTGGGATAAGAACAAAACACAGAACGATATTTAAAAACGCCGCCATGAAAGTAATATTTCTAACGGCTACTTCCTTGCCTGTCATTATCAAGAGCTGGCCCGCAAGCCCTATTGCGATAAAAAGGGCCTGCCCAAGCGACAATATAACCAGCGAAGACGCTCCGGCTGAAAACCCGCTTCCGTAAAGGCGCATCATAATGCCCGGAGCAAAAACCGACATAATAAGAATAGGCGCGGAAAATAAGAGCATAAGGCGGATTGAATGTTTTGATATGCGCTCTATGGTGGCCACGTCTCCGCTGTCGTAAAGGGCCGCGAACTTGGGAGCCGAGATTGCCGCAACCGCGATAAGAATATAATTCGGCACAAGCGAAAGCCTAAGCGCCGCGCTGTAAACGCCGACCTCAGCCGGGGTTCTTAACGCGCCAAGTATCAAGGTGCCCGCCATGCCCATGAAGATAATCATAACGGACGTCCACGCGAGCGGCATGGAAACCTTCATAAGGGCTGAAGTTGTAATAGCGCCTGACGAAGGCGCGGTTTTAAGCTCCGGCACGGCCAACCTCCAAAGCAGAGCGCCCGCTAAAAACACGAGCACGGCGGATACGACGTAGGCAACCACGGCTCCGGCAACGCCATACCCGGCAGAGACAAAAAGCCAAAGCAAAACTATGTTAACGGCAGGAGACAAGACAACCTGCACAAGCGTTGAATTCTGTATGCGCTTAAGCGCCTGAAGCGACCCTGAAATTACGTTGGACAGAGCCGACGGCACGATGCTGAGCGACATCAGCATCATGGGGATTGTCAATTCCTTTTGCTTAAAAATTGTTATTGAAAGCCACGGCGAAGCTAAAAGCAACAAAAGAGTTATAAAAGCCGATACTGCGAGCGTCAAGAGCATACCCCTTGTGTAAACGCCTTTAAGCTTGTCCCACTCTTTTCTTCCGGCGTACACGGCTATAAAACGAAGCATGGACTGATCAAGGCCGAGCCTGCCCACGGTGGAGGCGACAACGGCTATTGTAAACGCGAGCATGTAAGCGCCCATGTGGCTTACTCCGAGAAGCCGCGCTATGAAGACGTTGCAAAAAAATTGAAGCGCCGCCCCGGCCACGCGCCAGAAAAAACCTACAACCGAGCCGGCAACGACTTCCTTCATATGGTCGTCAAATCTACCTCGCATAAAAGGAAGCCTGTCAATAAGCCGCATGAAATTCATCTTGTTAACTGCCTGCCTTTGGCACGTATATCAGCACCCACGCGTTCGTGGGCTTGACAAACCCTTTAAATACGAGCACGTAGTGCTTTTCAACGTGAACGCGAAGAAGTGTCAGGTCGCCCGGGGCGTAGGAATTGTCCGGCGAAATTTTCGGGTACTCGGAAATATCGCCGAGCACTACCACGGGTATCTCTTTTTTCTCCATCTGCCTGAATATTTCAGGCTCCGGTATAAAAAGGTACTTTGACGCGTTTTCCTTATTTTTCATAAGCGCCCAGAAAAAGGCGTTGTCAGTGGGGTACTCGAAACCCGTTACCGGCTTTCTGCCGGAAGCGAAGACAAAAACGCCCCATGTGTCGAATACCTTGTCGCCTTCCTTTGAATACTTCCTTACCACGTTCTCAGCCACGGTATTAACATACGCGGGAGTTACTATAACGTCCGTTGAGCCGGTGAAATAAAAGATGCTCGTATTCAGCCGCTTTTGAAAATGAACGTAAAATAGCACAGTGCTGAGCGCAATAAAAACAACGGCAAGAACTGCCATTACCTTCGCGCCAAGACGCGTTGAAACCAACATGGCGAGTGGAAAAGAAAGAACAATAATAAAAAGAACCACCTGATTGACATACCCCAAGTAGTTGCCGTAAAGGTTAGAGTATATGTAGAGTATCGCGGTTAATATCAGCCACGCGAGCGCGTAAACATTAACGCGCGCCTTGTCAAGCGCGCGCCTTGTACCGGAAAAAAACATAACAGTCGAAATAACAAGCGCCGCAAGCAAAAAGACATTATCCGGCACGTTGATTATGTCAATAAGGCCGGTAAGTATCATCTCTGTTTTGCCGCCTACGGCGTCAACTGCGAAGTCCGGGTTAGAGCCTTTGCCGAGGTATATCTGCGCGTATGCTCCGGCCCATATGGTATAAGCGCGAAGAGGCTCTTTTATATACATCCATACCGAAGGAAGCATGGGTATTGTAACGCCGACGCCAAAGGAAAAAAGTTTGGCGACAGTAGCTTTAAACTTTGCCTTATCGCGCACTGCGACAAAGATAATCCATACCCCGTATGCGAACGGCAACATGAAGATAAGCCTGACGCCGAGAGACGCGCCCACAAGCAGGCCGGTAAAAAAGAGCACCCCCGTTTTAAGTTTATTATGTTTTAAATAGCTGACGGAAAGCGTTGCAAAGGCCGCGAAGATGAAAAAATTGGACAAAGCAAACGGCTTTACAGGTATGTTGGTTTTAAAAAAAGTGAGGTTTGTTATGAAAAGAAAATAGAGTATGGCGGACGCGCCGAAGTTTTTCGTGAACCTCCACGCCCACCAGAATAACAGAAGCCCTGCGCCGAACATTACGGCAACTGAAAGCGAGCGGGCGGATATTATGCCGAAGCCGAAAACCTTCATCCACAAGCCGTAAAAATAATACATGAGCGGCTGGTTGTGAGCGTTTATGTCAAGCACAGGCACCCTGCCGTTTATAACCTCTTTGGTTACAACCAACATGCCGCCTTCGTCGCCGTCAATAAATCTAAAGATCATGCCCAAAACAAGCGCTGAAAAATGCGTTGTTATGAGGAATATGGCAATTAACCTCTGTCTGGCCGTCATTTCATTCACCACACTTTAAAGGGAAATACCGGGCTGATAAAAACGATGCGAATTGCGGTTAAAAACGTCAGGCCGGCAATAAACACGGCGCAGTATTTTAAGGCAATGTTTTTTTCAATGGCGTATGAAAGCACAAGAAACGGAAAAAGCCCGTAAAACATCCTAAGCAAGCCGTTAAAATTGTCCCACTGAGACGGCACTGTAAAGACAGAAAGAACGCAGTACGCCAACGTCACGTAATAAAACAAATGCCTCTTCTTTTTTAGCGCCAATAAAACCGCGATAGCAACGGCCATGAAGTAAACAAATACAACTACGGCGCTTAACTCGCGAAGCGTCTGCTTTACTCCGCCAAACGTCAACGTTTTTAAAAAACCAACTATGCCCGCGAAAGGCACCGGGTTTATGACAGACGACGAAGCGACTGTGGCAAGCGATCCCAACCGGCTTGCCACGTAATACTGCCAAATTAGAAACGGAACGAGCGAGGCGATTAATACAGCCCCGCGCTTGAACGACCTTTTCATTTGAAAGTCCCATAAAACAAGGGGCGCGAGAACCATAACCGTATCTTCGCGCGTAAGAAAAGCGAGCGCGAAGATCGCCGTTGCCGTCCAAATGTTTTCCCTGACCATGTAAAAATAAACAGCCGCTATTATAAGCGCCATTGAAAGCGGCGACGGCAGGCTGTACTGCACGGTCATTATCGTCGCAGGAGAAAGACCGTAAAGCAGGCTCCACGCCGGAGAAAGCCCGAATTGCCCAATAATTAGAATGAAAAAATACATGCCAAAGACGACGGCTACGATGTTTGTTGCGTACATGGCAAGAGGCAAAAGAGAGACGTCTCCGAAAGAAAGCGCGCGCGACACAAGCGGGTAAAGGACGCGCTGCTGGCGGAACGGATTTTTGTAAAGCCCGTTCCTGATAAGCGGATCCATGGACGCGTAATAATAATACTGCCCGTCATAGCCGCCGCCATCGGTAAAAACAACGAAACCTTTTTGAAAATACTCCGGCACAACGCCCTCTTTCTCGTTTTCAGCGATGCGAAGCATGCTTGAAAAGTTGTATCCATAAGGCCGGATTGAATACAGAGCGAGAATATTTAGAACGACAAGCGCCGTTATTATGACGACTATTTTATTATTCATTTTGAACGCGGCAACGCGCTACCTTGTTTAGCTTTTTATGATACTTTAAAACTAAACCGTCATCAAGGAAAATAGCTGAAATGCCTGAAAAAAGCGGCTGAAAACCGTCTGTTAGAGAGAGGCGGGCACGGATGTCTTTTCAAACCATTTTGCCCATGCTAAAGCTACGCAGAGGAATACAAGCGGCAGAATGTGTATGGTAAGCCTGTCAAAAGAAGTATCTATTTGAGATTGCATGTCCATTGTCGTTATCATATAAACGAAGATATAAACGCCCATTTGCGCGAATATCAAAACGCTTAAACAGATAAAATCAAGGCGTTTAAAGCGCCCAATCGAATATAATAGAGTCGCCGAGTAAAGCGCCCAAGTAATGTGGTATTTGTCCGCCGTAAAGAGTTTCGGGAGAATTCTTTTGATGATAAACGGAAGCTTTCCGAAACCTGCAATGAGCGAAGAAAAACTCAAGCCCGACGTCATGGTTTCAGTTACAGGCGGCAGTTGCGCCCTGAATATCAGCCACGGCCCTATCAGAGCCGCCATTATAAACGCGCCCCACAAAACGGGTTTGTAATAGCCGCTTCTATCCTTATAAACGGCAATAGCCGTAAGCATAATAAAACCGGTTGCCATGAAGACTATGCCCTCGTTCTTCACCCACGCCCCAAGAGCCAAAAAAAGCGACGCGAAAATAAAATCCTTAATTGCACCGCTTCTTATATAACTTAGAATAAAGCCGGTAGCGCAAATAAAATAACCGGCCAGAGGAAGGTCCGCGTACCCCACGCCGTCAAGCCCGCCCTGTTGCATCACGCGCGGCAGAGTTGCGAAGAAAGCAAGCAGTATTAGCGAGCCTTCCCTTGAAGCATACCGCCGCATACAGTTGTAAAGCATTATCAGGAGAGATACAAAATACAGCGAAAAGAAAAGTTTGGCAAGCTGGTCGTCAACGCCGCCGATGCCTAAGTAGCCAAGCGCTACGGTAAGCGGGACAGAGAGCGGATAATCGTACGAGAGATTGCCGTTAGAGTAAACGTCGTTAGGGAAAAATGCGGGGCTTACGATTTTGTCGTAGTAGAAAACCTTGCCTTTCATAAACCAAATAACCCATGTGTCGTAGCCTTTTATGGGCATGGCAGTAGAATTGACGAGCGCGAATACGGCCTGAAAGATAAGTAGCGCGAGGCAGGCAACCTCAAGCGGGTTAAGCCGAGTTTTAAAGTCTTTACAAAAACCGTCAACTGAAAACCATACCGGCTTTAACACAACAAGAACCACCCCTGTAACAACCCACGGAGCCGCTACTAACGCAATGGCAAAATGCAAACCAACAAGCGAATAAAAAAACATCTGAAGCGTTACAAGCCCCAAGCCCAAAGGATATGACAAAGCAAGACGCACAATCAATGTTAAACGATAAAAACCGGTGACAATAAACCCGGCAAGCAAAACAAGCAGTATTACAGTTATAAGGCCGATTACACCGGTCATTCCCACTTCCCCTTCACTACCTTGTAAATGCCGCCGCCGTCATAATCGTAAAACTTCTCAAACGAAGCGTCCGCGTTCAGTCTTGCAAAAAGGTCTTGCCCCTCCTTGCTCGCGGGCAAAAACACGGCAAGGTAATCAGCCCGTTGCATGATGGGCTTGAACGGAGCGTTTTTATCAACGGTTGGAATTAGAACGCGCGGGTATGAATAGTACGCGGCTTTTCTGAAATACGCGCCTACTTCATGCAGGACAAGGATAGTGCTGTCAGGCGGCGTTGTCTTGGCTATAGCGTCCGCGAAATGAAAAACAGGGCCGTCGTTCTTAACCTTCTTCTCCACGTAAGAAGACGCATAATTACGCGGCAGGTTTCTCACCTCTTTAATTTCTTTTCTGAACAGAGGCAGTATCATGGCAAGCCAGACAAGAATAATTACAACTTTTACGATGTTTCTAAAGTTCATTTGATTAAGCTTTCCTAAACCCGACCTAATACGCGCCTTTTCCCGTTAATACCGCGGGTATGGTTCTAAGCAGTATCTTTATGTCGAGCCATAAAGACCAGTTGTCGATATACTCAAGATCCAGCCTTATCCAATCGTTGAACTTTATCATATTCCTGCCGCTTACCTGCCATAAACACGTTATACCCGGCTTCATGCTAAGCCGCCTTCTCTGCCAGCGCTCGTATTTTTCAACCTCGGCTGGAACCGGCGGCCTCGGCCCTACTATTGACATGTCGCCTTTTAACACGTTCCATAACTGCGGCAGTTCGTCAATGCTTGCGCGCCTTATAAACCTGCCGATAGGCGTTATCCGCGGGTCGGACTTTATTTTAAAAACAGGGCCGTCCATTTCATTGGCCCTCTCAAGTTCGGCCTTTCTCTGGTCCGCGTCTTTATACATCGACCTTAATTTGTAAAAATCAAAAATCCTGCCGTTTTGGCCGCTTCTTCTTTGCACGAATATGGCAGGCCCGGGCGAATTAAGCCTAATAGCTATGACCACGGCGAGCATCAAAGGGGATACAACCGCAAGCGTTACCGATGAAATAAAAATATCAATAAATCTCTTAACAATAAGCGCGGCTTCATTCGAAGGAATCGTCGTAAACGTCAGCAAAGGCACGCTTTCAATCTCGTCAACGTGCACTTTGGCAATCATATGAGGGAATATGTCGAGCGCCACGCGGGTATTTATGCCTTCGTCCTCAAGAAGCAGTAGCACGTCTTCCATTGAGCCAAGCGTTTCTTTGGAAACCGCGAAAATGACCTCGTCAATTACATGACTGTGTATTAGCGCGGGTATGTCCTGTAACGTGCCAAGCACTTTGCCGTGCCTTTCAATCTCGCGGCTACCCGAACCGGCAAGGCTTTTTTCGCTTACAAAACCGAGAAGGTTAAGCCCCCACTTCCGGTGTTTTTTTATTATAACGGCAAGTTTCACGGCGCTGTCGCCGTCTCCGGCTATGACAATATTTGTCGGATATTCGCGGTACCGGCGCGACGCAAACGTAAGAAGGAGCCTTGCAAGCGTTGTCGCGAGAATATCTATCACAACGAAAGTGACAAGGAAAAGGCGGCTCAGGTAAAAAGTTTTAAGAGAAAATATCAGCGCCGACAAAAAAAGCACGCCGATAAATATCGCGCCCCATGTCCTCGGTATGACCCTTGCCGGAGATGACGAATAAGAAAACCTGTACGCACCGAGGTAATAAAACAAAAACGGCCAAACAGGCACGACAAAAAACAACAGCCAATGATAACTGCTGATGGAGGCAAGCTTTTCAAAGGGCGCGAATATCCAGATGCCCCTTAGCCAATAAGCCGCATAAAAAGAGGCGATTGCCATAATCACGTCCGAAGAGCACGTTATGTACGCCACCACGCTGTATTTCTTCTTTACCATTTATATAAAACCTTTAGCAATTATTGCCGGGTTACGCGCATATCAACACGAACTTCCCTCTGCAACAGACCCGCAAAAGAGCGCTGTCAGGGGGAAGCCAAACAGGGATAGCTAACTCCTGACGGCACAGCGGAAAAGCCAGACTGTAGAGACTAACCGGTAAACCGGAAATACAACCGGAAGCTCAAACCGGCTTGGCCGGTAAATCGAAGGTATTTTAAATATTCTTAAATCCCTTGCATAGTCCTGCCGGTCTTCTCAAAATACCTTGAGGCAATAAAATCAGTTATTTTTTTTGCAAACACGGCTCTGTCAAACTTCATGGCATGTTCTCTTATTCGTACCGGATCAAAAGATTTAATATCTCGTTCAAAACGCATAATTGCCCCGATAAGCGACGCAAGCGTCTGCTTTTCAAAAAAAACTCCGCTTACCCCGTCCGCTACGGTATCCAGCGCGCCGCCGGCCTTATAAGCTATTACCGGCCTTCCGGCGGCGTTAGCTTCCACCGGCGTAAGCCCGAAGTCTTCCTCGCCCGGAAATATAAGCGCCCGACACCCCGCATATAAAGCCGGAAGGTTCGCGTCGCTAACCCTGCCGATAAATTCCACGGTAGGCCCTGCCATTTTCTTAAGCGCGTGGGCGTACGGCCCCTCGCCCGCGATTTTAAGCGGAAGCTTTGCCTCGTTAAACGCCTCAACCGCCAGATCAAGCCTCTTGTAAGCGTTAAGCCTTGACACTATAAGGTAATAATCGCCGACGCCTGAAATGGCCGCCGATGCAAACCGCGCCGTCTCCACCGGCGGAAAAATCACCTCCGAGTCCTTTCCATACCAGTTTTTCACGCGCTCTTTCACCACCGTAGAATTGGCGATATAATAATCAGGCCTGTCTTTTGTGTCAACATCCCACTTCTTAAGCCGCCACAGCAAAAACGGCAATACCGCCCTGGCAACTAAGCTTAGCCTTTCCTTTTCTATATAGCCTTTATAATTCCAGACAAACCTCATGGGCGCGTGGCAATAGCATACGTGCATTGCGCGCCCTCTTTTTATAGCGCCCTTTGCAAAGGCACTGCTTGAACTTATTATAATATCATATCCGCTGAGATTAAACGACTCAATTGCCGAAGGATAAAAAGCCAGATAATGCTTGAAATACCGCGATACCCCCGGAAGCCTTTGCATCCATGAAACCCTTATATCGGCCTTTTGAAGCTCCGGCGGCAGTTTTTTACGGTCAATAATGGCTGTAAATATCGGCGCGCCCGGAAACATCTCATGAAGCACCGCCAGAACGCGCTCAGCTCCGCCCCTTTGGTTGAGGTAGTCATGGACTATCGCTATCTTCGGACCCTTTTCTTTATTTTTAAACGGCTTAGTCAACGATTCTCCTGCGAAGCATATTTATCCTGCGGCCTCTTCATAAACTTTAATCGTCTTTAACGCGGCCTCTTTCCATGTAAAGCGTTTGGCGCTTTTTAAGCCCTTTTGCCTCAACTCTTCCTGCAGGTCTTTGCTCTCAAGCACCCTTTCAATCGCCTTCGCCATTTCGTCAACATCTTCGGGGTTGACAACCACGGCATAGTCGCCGGCAACCTCGGGAAGAGACGTTCTGTCCGATATCATTACCGGCGCGCCGCAGGCGGCCGCTTCTATAGGCGGTATGCCAAAGCCCTCGTAAAGCGTGGGAAAGGCAAAGAGCTTTGCCGTTGAATACAGGCAGGGAAGGTCTTTTTCCGGCACCATGCCGAGAAACCGCACCCTGTCTTTGAGGCCAAGACTTTCGGCCGTGCCGTAAAGCTCCTTCCACCGCGTTTCCACCTTGCCTGTCAGCAAAAGGTCAACCGAGCTGTTTTTGAAAGCAACCTTTGAAAACGCGTGAATAAGCCTGACAAGGTTTTTTCGCGGCTGATGTGTTCCCACGTAAAGCACATAATCCTTATTAAGGGCGTACCGCGCAATAATTTCATCAAGAGTTTTTTTATCTTTAACCGGCGCGTAAACAGGGTCAATGCCGTGGTACACGACCGTTATCTTATCAGCCTTTATGCCAAGGTGCTTTACTAATTCCTGTTTGCTGTACTCGGATACGGCTATTATCTTTTTAGCCTTGCGCGTAACTGCGTTAAACATGAATTTAGCGTATAGTTGTCCCGCAAGGCCCGGGCAAGAATCAGAAAAAAGATAATATATGAGATCGTGAATGGTGACAACCGACGGTTTGGAACTGAGTATTGACGCGTTGAAGTTAGGGTAATGAACAATATCCGGCGCAATGCTTCTTATTACCGACGGCAAAACCGCCTGCTCTTTAAACGAATATATCGGCACGTCCGCGCTTAAAGAGAAATATTTGAAATTCTTGGCGTTTAGTCCCGGCGGAGCCGAGCCTTCCGGGTTAATTCCACCGGTAATAATGTCGTATGAATTAACGCTGTCGATTGATGAGATAGCGCCAATAAGGTTTTGAATATAACGGCCTATTCCGCTAAAGCCTATCATCCTTGCGTCTATTGTAATTCTCAAAAGCACACCCGCGCGATTAGACTATAGCGATAAAATTACAAAAACAACCTACGGCAATACTGCCTTTCATTTTATATTTATTTCATAATCGCAGTCAATTGTTTTAAACGGTCATTGTCTTAAGCCAAACGCGGCTGTGTCAATATACGCGGGAGGCCTTTAAAAACGGTTTTCTATTTTTAGCTTGAAATTCTAAGTTATCAAAAGAACAGCGGAACGGAATACATGGCATTTGCGGATAAAATACAAGCGGTCTTAAAATGAGAAAAAGCTTTTTACGCGGTTTGCCCTGAAATAACAAAAAACAGGTCAACTGGACCTGTTTTATAAAAATTCGCATCACAACGGCGCTAAGACAGTTTTAAAGCCCGTCTAAACGATAAAAAGTAAAAGCACACTTTCTTTCTATTTGACTAAAATATTAATAAAATACAACCGTCACCTACTGCACAAAGAAAATTAACG
>SCQA01000151.1 GCA_004298725.1 bacterium | reverse complement strand
GCTTAAAAAACTTGAATTGCTCATAAAAATAACGAACCGTTGATTTTAGAAGACGGAAAGGCACGGCAAACCCATGATGCTTGACGAAATAATAAGCAATAAGAAAGTAGAAGTGGAGCACTTAAAAAAATATACTCCGCTTAAATTTTTTTTAGACAAAATAAAGGTCTTTAAAAGGCCGCGTGATTTTAAATACGCAATAGCTTCGCACGGCGGACCAAGCGCAATAAGGATTATAGCCGAGGTTAAAAAGGCGTCGCCTTCAAAAGGGGTCTTAAGGGAAAACTTTGTTCCATATGAAATTGCCAAACTCTACCAGATGCTCGGCGCCGCCGCCGTGTCGGTGGTGACTGATGAAAAGTTTTTTCAAGGAAGGCCCGATTATCTGCCGCCCATAAAAAATTACCTGCGCCTTCCGGTTTTAAGAAAAGACTTTATCATTGACGAAATACAGGTTTATGAAACACGCGCCCTTGACGCGGACGCCATGCTTTTAATCGTGGCCATACTTGAAAAAGGCCAGCTAAAGACCCTGCTTGATTTAAGCACGAGCCTTGGCATGTTAACCGTGGTGGAAGTGCACAACGCAATTGAGCTTGACATCGCCATTGAAGTCGGGGCCGAGGTAATAGGCATAAACAACCGCAACCTTAATACCTTTGAGACCGATATAAATACAACCATAGAGCTTATGCCGCGCGTGCCAAAGGGTAAAATCGTCATAGCTGAAAGCGGCATAAACACGGCGGAGGACATAATAAAGCTTAAAGAGGCCGGAGCGTCGGCATTTTTGATAGGCGAGGCGCTTATGCGCGCGCCGGATATAGGAAAAAAACTGAAGGAGCTTCGCGGTATTGCTTAAAGTAAAGGTATGCGGCATAACGAACCTTGAAGACGCTTTATACGCGGTGGAAGCCGGCGCGGACGCGCTCGGTTTTGTATTCTGGAAAAAAAGCCCGCGTCTTATTGACGCGGTAGTCGCAGAGGATATAATTAGAAGACTGCCGCCGTTTATAACAATTGTAGGCGTTTTTGTAAACGAAGACATTGACGAGGTAAATAAAATTGCCAAAAATGCCGGACTCAATATAGTACAGCTTCACGGGGACGAAAGCCCTGAGTATTGCAGAGGCGTTAACGCGAAGGTAATAAAAGCGATAAGGGTGCGCGGCATAGATGACATTAACGGGTTAAAAGATTATAATGAAAAAACGTGCGCGTTTCTCCTTGACGCGTATGTTCGGGGCCTGCCCGGCGGCACGGGAAAGACTTGTAATTGGAGCCTTGCGGCAGAAGCTAAAAAATACAACAGAATTATTCTTTCCGGCGGGCTTACGCCGGATAACGTAAAAGACGCCGTAAATCAGGTTAAGCCGTATGCCGTTGACGTAAGTTCCGGCGTGGAAAAGAGCCCGGGCAAAAAAGACCATGATAAAACGCTTAAATTTATCGCGGCGGCAAAGGGATGATTTTTGTGTAGCCGAGCTTGTCGCGGCTTTAAATTTATAACACCGGTAAAGGCACATTGAAAAAACCCATTAACAAACAGCCTGACAAACTCGGACACTTCGGTATATACGGCGGCAGGTATATTTCCGAAACGCTTATGCCCGCCGTCATAGAGCTTGAGAAGGCGTACGCCAAATGGCGTAAGGAGCCGGAGTTTAAAAAAGAACTTCAATATTATCTGCGTGAATACGTCGGCAGGCCCACGCCGCTTTATTTCGCCGAGCGTCTCACAAAAAAAGCCGGCGGCGCGAAGATTTATCTTAAAAGAGAAGACCTATGCCATACCGGCGCCCACAAGGTAAATAACACCATGGGGCAGATACTTTTGGCAAAGCGCATGGGTAAAAAACGCATTATTGCCGAAACAGGCGCGGGCCAGCATGGCGTTGCCACCGCCACTGTGGCCGCGATGTTCGGTTTCGAGTGCGACGTTTACATGGGTGAAGACGACATAAAACGGCAATTGCCGAATGTCTTTAGAATGAAGCTTCTCGGCGCGCGCGTAATACCGGTGACTTCCGGCAGTAAAACCCTTAAAGACGCCATGAACGAAGCTCTTAGAGACTGGGTAACGAATGTCCGCAATACGTTTTATATAATTGGCACGGTTGCCGGTCCGCATCCGTACCCGATGATGGTGCGTGATTTTCAATCTGTAATAGGCGTTGAAGCAAAGAGGCAGATAAAAGAGCTTGCGGGAAAACTGCCGGATTTGCTTATTGCTTGCGTGGGCGGAGGGTCAAACGCAATGGGGCTTTTTTACCCGTTTCTTGGCGATAAAACCGTAAAGATGACCGGCGTTGAGGCAGGCGGAGCCGGGTTAAAAACAGGCAAGCACGCGGCCTCGATTAACGGCGGCAGGGTCGGCGTTCTGCACGGCAATAAAACATATCTTCTCCAAGATTCACTCGGCCAGATAATAGACACGCATTCCATATCCGCGGGCCTTGATTACCCGGGCGTGGGGCCGGAGCACGCGTATTTGCATGATACCGGCAGGGTAAATTACGTTACAATTACCGATGAAGAGGCGCTCTCGGCATTTAAAACGCTTACAACCGCCGAAGGCATAATACCGGCCTTGGAGTCGTCTCATGCCGTGGCTTACGCGTTAAAGGCCGCGAAACAGCTTGGAAAAAACAAGACGCTCATAGTAAACCTCTCCGGCAGGGGAGATAAAGATTTAAATACAGT
>SCQA01000021.1 GCA_004298725.1 bacterium | reverse complement strand
GTTGACAGCGGCGTACATGATAATATAATCGAAGGAGACGTTGTTTCAGCCGTGCCGCGCGGTACGTCGCATACCTTGTACTTGAAAGTGCATAACGGAAAGGGCGATTTAAAGGTTGACGTGCCGAACTTCGTCTTTAAAAAGCTCGGCATTACTCAGGGCGGACGGATAAAAGTTTCTCTCAAAAAAGAGAGTATCTGGATAATACCTTGAAAAAGCAGGCGCTGATTACAATCGAATATTTAAGCAAACAGGCCCGCGAACTTCAAAGTTAAAGGAATCAGCCGTATGGAAGACCATGACCAGGCTCACGAGCGCGTTAGCGGAACGGACGCGGCGTTAAAAAAGAGGCTTATAGTTTCGGCGTCGTTTACGGCGATTATTTTCATAGCCGAGCTTGCGGGCGGATATTACTTCAACAGCCTCGCGCTTATGACGGATTCAGCGCATGTTTTTATGGACGTATTCGCCCTTGCTTTAAGCTGGTTCGCCATTCGCATTTCAGAGCTGGCGCCGACCCAGAAGCGCACCTTCGGCCTGCACCGGGTGGAGGTTTTCGTTTCATTTCTGAATAGCCTGTCGCTATTCGTTATTACGCTGTTTATATTCTATAAAGCGTATGAAAGAACTCTCAGTCCTGAGCCTGTGGACGCTGGCGGCACGCTTGTTATCGCAATAATAGGCTTAGCGGTAAATGTCATAGTGGCGCTGTGGCTTATGCGCTACGCAGTGCGCGATCTTAACGTAAAAAGCGCTTATGTTCACGTAGTGGGCGACGCCGCCGCCTCGGTAGGCGTTATCATAGCCGCGATTATAATACGCTTTACCGGATGGTACGCGGTTGACCCGGTTATCAGTATTTTTATATGCCTTATAATCATTTACAGCGCGTACAAAATAATCAGGGATTCGTCAAACATACTGCTTGAAGGCGTGCCGGCCGGAGTTGACCTGACGAGCGTCGTTGCCGATATTAAGTCCGTTGAGGGGGTTGAAAGCGTGCACAGCGTTCATATATGGTCAATATGCCACAATGTTTACGCGCTTAGCGCGCACGTTGACATAACCCCGGAGCACAGATGGCGCATGGGCGAGATATTTTCAGCTGTCAATGAAAGGCTTGCCCAAACGTACCATATCTTTTATACTACTTTACAGGCGGAGTGCCTTGGTTGCGAGCAAGGGGGCGTGCTTCGCCGCTTGTTGCACAAAGAGCACAACCACAACCATTAAGCAGACGTTTCGGGGAGGGTTTTATGGCAAGAGTCGAACCGCTTTCTCACGCAGAGGCTTCGTGGAGGTGCGAGCCGGCAAGCTTTCCGTTCAAAACCACCGATGAACTTCGCACGCTTGACGAAATAATCGGGCAGGGCAGAGCGCTTAAATCAATTGACTTCGGCCTTGGCATAACCAACCACAACTACAACATCTTCGTCCTCGGCGAGTCCGGCACCGGAAAATACACCACGCTGAAGGCCATAATAGACAAAAAAGCCAAAGGCGAAAAAGTGCCGGACGACTGGTGCTACGTTTATAACTTCAGCGACCCGGACTCGCCCAAGACCGTAAACCTGCCGCCGGGCAAGGGGTTTTTGCTTGTCGCTGAAATGGACGACCTGCTGGAAATATTAAAAAGAGACATACCAAAGGTTTTTGAGAGCAAGGACTATGAAAAACACCGCGATGAAATATACGACGGCCAGCAGGAGAGGACGCGCGCGATATTCGTAAAGCTTGAGCAGAGGGCCGCGGAGAGGAGTTTTGTCCTTAAAAAGAGCGTCGGCGGGCTTTCCGTGGCTCCGGCAAAGGACGGCAAGGCGCTATCTCAGGACGAATTTGAAAAACTTCCTTCCGATAAAAGACGCGTTGTTGAAGATGAGATGAAGGCCCTTCAAGACAAGCTCTCCGACAGCATACGCGACGCCCGCGTCATTGAAAAAGAGACCAAGGAGCGCGTAACCGCGCTTGACAGGGAGGTCGTTCAGTACGTCGTAAATCCGCTTATAAATGAAATAGTGGATAAGTTCAAGGAATTTCCAAGCGTCGTCGAATACCTCGCTGAAATAAAAGAAGACGTGCTTAACAACATTGACGACTTTCGCCCCAAGGACGAAACCCCGCTTTCGCTCGGCCCCATAAGACTGCAAAAGCACGAGCCCACCTTCGAGCGCTACAAGGTAAACTTAATCGTCAATAATAAAGACGCCGCGGGCGCTCCGGTGATATTTGAAAGCAATCCGACGTACTACAACCTATTTGGCAGAATTGAATACCGCGTGCAGTTCGGAGTGGCCACGACGGACTTTACCATGATAAAGGCCGGTTCCGTTCACAAAGCCAACGGCGGCTACCTTATAATCAACGCCATTGACATGCTGAGAAATATCTTCGTGTACGATTCCATAAAGAGGATGATAAAAAACCGCGAAGTCCGTATGGAGGACGTATGGGAGCAGTACAGGCTTCTTTCAACCTCCACGCTGAAGCCCTCTCCCATACCCGTTAATTTAAAACTTGTGATAATAGGCGAGCCGTTCATTTACTACCTTCTTTACAACCTTGACAACGAATACAGGAAGCTTTTTAAGGTAAAGTCCGACTTTGACACGGTAATGCCCAAGACCGTTGAAAATATAGAGATGTATTCTTATTTTATAGCCACACGCTGTAAGGAAGAGAGTTTAAAGCCATTTGACGCCGCCGGGGTTTCGCGCGTCGTGGAGTTCGGTTGCAGGCTTGCCGGCGATAGGGACAAACTTTCCGCGCGCTTTAACGACATACAAAATCTTGTGGTCGAGGCAAGCTACTGGGCCGGTGTTGACAGCGCCGCAACTGTAAGCGGCGTACACGTTGAAAAGGCCGTTGACGAGCGCATATTCAGAAACGCAAAGATAGAGGACAAACTGCGGGATTATATAAAAGAAGACACCATAATGGTTGACACAAGCGGTTTTGTGGCCGGGCAGGTTAACGGCATAGCGGTGCTCGACCCGGGCGACTATGCCTTTGGCAAGCCTTCAAGAATAACCGCGCGCACATACATGGGAGACGCCGGGGTAGTGAACATAGAGCGCGAAGTTAAGATGAGCGGCAGAATACACAATAAGGCCCTTATGATACTTACCGGCTTTCTCGGCGAGCGTTTCGCGCAAAAAATTCCGCTTACGTTTTCGGCGACGGTCTGCTTTGAACAGCTCTACGATGAAATTGAAGGAGACAGCGCGACCTGCACGGAATTTTACGCCTTGCTTTCAAGCCTTTCCGGAGCGCCGGTAAACCAAGGCATAGCCGTTACAGGCTCGATGAACCA
The DNA here is from genome assembly GCA_004298725.1 of bacterium. Taxonomy (GTDB): domain Bacteria; phylum Desulfobacterota; class GWC2-55-46; order GWC2-55-46; family GWC2-55-46; genus SCQA01. The sequence continues at coordinate 7,288 of SCQA01000021.1, read as the reverse complement.
GAGGGGCGAAGTTCAGCCCATAGGCGGCGTGAATGAAAAGATAGAAGGCTTCTTCGGCGTGTGCAAGGCAAAGGGCATGACGGGCGCCCAAGGGGTGATCATACCGAGGCGCAACGTCAAAAACCTGATGCTAAGGCAGGAGGTTGTTGACGCGGTGCGCGAAGGCAAATTTTCCATTTACCCGATTGACTTTGTCGACGAGGGCCTTGAAATACTCACGAATACGCCGGTTGGTGAAAGAAAGCCTGATGGAACATTCCCGGAAGGCAGTGTAAACCGCCTTGCGGCGGACAGGCTCTTAGCTCTTGCCAAGAGCCTGAAGGAATTCGGCAAAACGCCTCCGGCAAAAACAGGCAAGCTTGAAGACAATAAAAAGGAAAAGGCTGAAAATAACAAAAAAACAATAAAGCAAAAGAAGCGCCGGAATTAGGGAAGCTCTGATTAATTTCTTTTTTCCCCTCTCCCCTTGAGGGAGAGGGTAGGGTGAGGGGTAAAGGTGAGGAAAAAACAGGTAACGGTTGTTGGAAAAGGCATCTCTGAATTGATACCTGTTGACTGCACAAAAGAATTAATCAGAGGTTCCTTAGATAACGCGCCCGAGTTTTAAATTCCTCTCGCTTGACTGAGAGGATCAGGTCTTGCGGGTTGGGCGCTACCAGCCAAAAATTCGTCAGCCGAAGAAGCAACCGGAGAGATTAACCGGCGTGAACGGTAAAGAAGAATCCAAGCAGGGATGGCTAACTCTTGACGGTACAAAAGGGGTTATTCAAGAGTTTAAAGAGTAAGTAAGAGGCGTTATGTTTGTATCAGAAATATTTCTCAGCATACAGGGCGAGTCAACGTACGCCGGGCTTGCTTGCGTGTTTGTGAGGCTCGCGGGATGCAACCTGACCTGCTCTTGGTGCGATACCCCTTACGCAAGGGGCGTTGAAGGCGCGCGCGACATGACTGCGGATGAGATAATAGCCGAGGTAAAAGGCTTTAAGTGCGGCCTTGTGGAAGTAACCGGCGGCGAGCCGCTTATTCAAAGCGGCGCTAAAGAGCTTGTTGAAAAGCTTGTTGCCGGCGGACTGAAAGTCCTTATCGAAACAAACGGAAGCGTATGCCTTGACGGAATAAGCAAAAAAGCCGTTAAGGTTGTTGACGTAAAATGTCCGTCAAGCGGGCACGCGGGTTCTTTTCTCATTGAAAACCTCGGTTTTATTACCGAGTATGATGAATTCAAATTTGTCATCGCCGCGAGGGAAGATTATGAATTTGCAAAAGACTTTCTTCGTGAGTTTGCGAAGGACAGGGCCGCCGAGGTGCTTTTTGCGCCGGTAACCCCGGGGCTTGACCCGAAAGACCTCGCGCGATGGATACTTGAAGACGGCCTTAGCGTAAGGCTCTCGATCCAGCTTCATAAATACATATGGAACGGCGAACGGGGCAGATAATCTAAGCAATGAAAATAATACTTTATGCCGCGCTTGCGCTCTACGCGCTTAGTTTTATTTCGGTGTTGATTTACAATGCCGGAAAAAATGCCGCAATGAGCAAAGCGTCGAAGGCGCTTATTTCAGCGGGCCTTGCTTTGCATACTCTTGCGCTCGTCCTTCGCGTATATGCCACCGGCCACGCGCCAATGGCGAGCATGTACGAAACGTTGATCTTCTTCAGCTGGTCAACGGTTTTACTGAGCGTAAGCGTCATCTTCAGGTATAATGAGCGCGTAACCGAGCTTATAACCGTGCCTGTTGCCGTGCTCGCGCTGGTGTTTTCTTTTTTTAAGGAAAAGCCCGGCGGGCCGCTAAGCCTGATACTCAGAACGCGCTGGTTTGAAACGCATGTAACTTTTTCATTTTTCGCGTACGCGTTTTTTACGCTTGCCTTTAGCGCGGCGCTTCTAAATCTTATATACGCGGCTAAAAGCGCGAATGACAGCGATGTTAAGAAGTTTCAGGATATTGCCGGAAGATCGGTTTTATGGGGGTTTGGTTTTTTTTCCGCTTCCATGTTTTCAGGCGCGGTTTGGGCTTACCTCGCGTGGGGGCTTTACTGGATGTGGGAGCCCAAGGTAATATGGTCGTTCATAGTCTGGTTTTTTTACGCCGGAGCCATGCACGCGTATTACGTGAAAGACTGGAAGGGAAGGGGCTTGTCAATAGCGACCGTTTGCGGCTTTTTCGTGGTGCTATTTACTTATCTCGGCGTAAGCCTTCTTATGAAGAGCTCTCACAGTTTTTAAGGCGGTTTTTGCGCGGCTTGTCGCCGTACGGCGGCCTTAACCGTACTTAAGCCGCCTTAACTCTTAATTGGCGCAATTTTCCCATCGTCCGCATATACAGCTTTATAAGCTGTTATATATTCGTCGCCTGTTCGTCATTCTCCGTTATTTCTAATATACTCTACCGCCGCAGGCAAGCCAAGATTCGCGGCTTTACGCATATTCTCAAGCGCTTGTTTTTTGTTGTTTATGTCAAGGTACACAAGGCTAAGGTTATAGTAAAGCACCGGGTTTGAAGGTTCTAATCTGATGGCGGCTTCAAAGTCGTTTATCGCAAGCACGCGCTCACCAGCCCTTTTGTAGGCGTTGCCTCTGTTGTTCAGCGCTTTTATATTTGTCGGACTGAGCGCAAGGGCCGAGCTGAAGTCGTCAATTGCCGTTTTTACTTCGCCCATTGCCTGATAAGACAAACCCCTTTCAAGAAACACCTCGGTAAGGTCCGTGTTTTTGCTTTCTATTATTACTGTATAGTCGGCAATGGCCTCTTTGTAGCGGCCCATATTGTGATACGCCGTAGCGCGGTTAGTGTAGCCGAGTATTATGGGCATCTTTTCAATCTGGCGCGTCCACAGGGTTATCGGGTTTTTCCAAACGTAGGTTTGCTTTATTGTCAGCGCGCCAAGCGTAGTCATCGCGATAAGCGCAATGGAAATGACATAGCGGTTTGCGAACCGCTTATACGCATAACACGCGCCTATTGCGATGAGCGTTAAAGGCGCTATGGACGGCAGGTACATGTATCTGTCCGCCGCGGCCTGCGCGCCTACCTGAATTATTCCTATAACCGGAGAAAGCGTAATTACGTAAAATAGCCAGACCGCAAGAAATGCCCTTGTGTATTTCAGGGAGTATAAGCAAAAAATCGTTATAGCCGCTATAATAAGAATAGCCGTTACGTAGTCAAAGGAGAAAAAGACAGGGTTTTCAGGGTACGGATAATAAGGCACGAGGTCAAGCGGCAAGAACATCTTGTAAAGATAAAACGCGTATGAGCGTATTGCCGTAAAAAGCCGCGTGTCAAGCGGCATACTATCGGTAGAGGCAAGGGCGGTTTTTTGCGCCCATATGGTCAGAGCGGCGGAAACCGCGCTGAGCGCGAAAAACGGCGCTTTTTCAATAATAAGGCGCGTAACATTGCTTTTTTTAAGCCTGCCAAGCGGATAAAAGTCAAGTATTACCAGCACCGCCGGCAGTGTTATAATCATTGGCTTGCTCATAAGGCCGAGAATGAAAAAGATAAGAGTAAGCGCGTAAAAGAGATGTTTTTTTTCAACCTGCGCGTATTTTAAATACGCAAGCACGCCGGCGAGAAAGAAAAGCGCGCTTAGCACGTCCTTTCTTTCAGATATCCACGCGACGGATTCCACGTGTTGCGGGTGAAGGCCGAACAGAAGCGCGGTTATGGCCGCGGTAAAAAGTTTACAGTTGTATGCGGAAAGTTTGGCGGGCCAGAGCGGCGTTTTCGCAAGGCTAAGCACGAGATAAAAGATGAGCAGTACGTTAATGGAATGAAATAGCGCGTTGTCAAAATGGTAGCCGTACGGATTATAGCCCCAAATGGCGTAGTTGATTGCGTATGAAATTACGGTAAGCGGATGCCAGTTGTATACGACCGGCTCGGTAAAGATGGTTTTAAAGAAGTGTAAATCAACTGAGCGGATAAGGGTGTTTTCATAAATATACGACCTGTCGTCCCAGTTTACGAAGCTGTTTCTGAGAGACGGCGCGTACGCTATGAAGGTTGCGGCCACGGTGGTTAAGGCAAGTATCAGCGCGGCCCATTTGGAAGCGCCTGCGTCAGCGGTTTTTTGATGAGTAGTATTGTTTTTGCGCATGTCGGCGTCTTGTTCGTTTCGCATGATGTTGAATCGGGTGCTCGGTGCGCACCCGGCCTTTTGAGGGCGTGTCAAAGCCGAGCTATAAAAAAGGTAGCTACCTTGCCGGCAATTTCCGCCATAAATGGCGGGGTAATTGAATTATCACTCAAGCGCGCGGCGAAATCAAAGGGTTTCGACCGGAGGCCTTCGCCGTCGCAGTGCGATAATATTTGACTTGGCAAGGCCTATTTGTAATAATTTCACATATTTTAAAGGAACAGGATAAATTATAATATGCTACATAACAAAAAAATAGCGGTTGTTTTACCCGCGTACCACGCTGAAAAGACGCTAACGATGACGTATAACGACATACCGTTTGACGTCGTTGATGAAGTCATTCTTGTTGACGATCACAGTAGCGACGCTACGGTCGAAGTCGGCAGGCGGCTTGGCATAAAGCACATAGTCGTGCATGAAAGAAATACCGGCTACGGCGGCAACCAGAAGACATGCTACGCCGAGGCGCTTAAATTGAAGGCGGACATTATAGTTATGGTTCACCCGGATTATCAGTACGCCCCGCGTCTTATAACGGCAATGGCGTCAATGATAGCTTCCGGCGAGTATGACGCGGTGCTTGGCTCAAGAATACTCGGCACTGGCGCGTTGAAGGGCGGTATGCCGTTTTATAAGTACGTATCCAACAGGTTTTTGACTCTTTTTGAGAACATGCTTTTGCGCGAGAAGTTTTCAGAGTATCACACTGGCTACAGGGCGTTCGGCGCGAAGGTTTTACAGACGCTTCCTTTACGGGAGAATTCGGACGATTTTATTTTTGACAACGAAATGCTCGCGCAGACCGTGTATTTCGGCTTTCGCATAGGCGAGATAAGTTGCCCTACTAAATACTTTGCCGAGGCGTCTTCAATTAATTTTTCAAGAAGCGCCGTGTACGGGCTTGGGGTGCTTTTAACTGCCGTTAAGTTCAAGTTAGAGAAGCTCGGGCTTGGACATTTTTCAATATTCAACAAAAACGGCAAGAGGCTTTAAAACGGTTAATTGCATGAACTCTGACAAAGAAAAAATAAAAATGGCCATTGACGGGCTGAAGTTTGATGACCGGGGCCTTATACCGGCCATCGCGCAGGACGCAGGCACTTTAGAAGTTTTGATGATGGCGTACATGAATAAAGAGTCGCTGGATAAGACCATATCCACTGGAAAGGCGCATTATTACAGCCGCTCAAGGAAAAAGCTCTGGCTGAAGGGCGAAACATCGGGAAATTTTCAGGAAGTTAATGCGTTGTTTTATGATTGCGACGCGGACACTTTGCTTATTATGGTTAACCCGCTTGGCCCGGCGTGCCACACGGGCGAGAGGACTTGTTTTTACAGAAGCCTTGACGGCGCCACCGCGGTTGCAAAGGGCGTATCCGGCAAAGACGTGCTTACTAATCTTGAAAAAGTTTTACAGCAAAGAAAGAGCGCGGACCCGGCCAAGTCGTACGTGGCGGGGCTTTATTCAAAGGGGCTTGCTAAGATACTTGAAAAAGTTAAGGAGGAGTCTGGCGAGCTTATCGAGGCCGCTACGGTTAAGGAAAAAAAAGATATTGTTTACGAGCTTTGTGATTTATGGTTTCACACGATGGTTTTGCTGACGTATAAAGACATCGGCGTGAAAGATGCCCTTGCCGAGCTTGCAAGAAGGTTCGGTACTTCGGGCATTGAGGAAAAAGAGTCGAGAAAGAAATAAGGCCGCACTGGTTTGTTAATCTTTTGCAATGGGATATAAAAGGCAGTCTAACGGTGTGTCTGTAATTTCCGGGGAAGTTTATCTCCTCCCTCTTTATACCCGTAGTGGTATTGAGGGGGGAGGGCAGGGTGGGGGTGCTTTAAAGATAGGCAACTGCACCACTTAATTCATTATCGTTCCCGTGCTCCAGCGTCCATAGTTACGCCCCCAAGCGGGAGAATAGAGTAAAGGCAGGCTGAAGGCGAAGTTTTTTCAACGCGTTTGTGAGCGGTAGCAAAGGAGAAAACATGGACTGCGTATTCTGTAAAATAGCGTCAGGCGAAATTAAAGGGACGGTCGTTCATAAAACAGAGCGGCTTGTTGTGATAAAAGACATAAACCCGCAGGCGCCGGTGCATCTGCTGGTGATACCGAAAAAACATTATTCCACGCTTCTTGATTGCGCTGATAAGGAACTTCTCGGCGAGATGCTTCTGGTAGCGGCTAAGGCCGCGAAAGAGGCAGGCGTTGATGAAAGCGGCTTTCGCGCGGTTGTAAACACGAACGAAGACGGAGGCCAGACGGTATTTCATCTTCATATGCACATACTCGGCAAAAGGCCGCTTAACGGAAAGATGGGGTAAACGGAGAAGCACAGCCTGCGTGCGAGAGGTGTTTTTTTACCTTCCCCCCTTGCGGGGTATCAATCCCCTTCTTGGGAGAAGGCAGGGATGGGGGATTATGATGTTACATAATTTTCCAGCTTCCGGTTGCAACGCCTTGCGTCAACGACCAAAACATCAATTAGCAATAATTTTCCAGAAATGTTATACTAAAAAAGTAAGGTAGTTTTGTTCTTTGATATAACCTCATGCGTTTTACAATGGGGGCGACCGGCTTCGACGGGACGGTCTGATGCCGAAGGAAGCATACCGAGGCCCGCTCCTCGTAAAAAAGGCGGAAACACTATAGTCGGCAACGACTACAATTACGCTCTGGCTGCCTAAGAACAGCCAGCGTCTCTTGGGCCTAATCCTGCGGGGCTTAAAGAGACGACACTTAGCAGGATAGCTGACGGGGCTATGTCCGAAGGACCTATCAGCGAGATTTAACCGGACTGGCGGCGCATAGCATTGCCTGTGGTGGGATGCTCCGCGAGACCTAATTACAGGCTAAGTATGTAGATGCCCAGGCTAAGCGTTTCCGGACGTGGGTTCGATTCCCACCGCCTCCACCATCTTATCTTCAAGGAAATCAAGCAATTGGACTATTTTGAGAGCCAAAAACTATCGTCCCAAACTCGTCCCAGAAGGCAAGGCTCGACTAACGACTGGTAAAGATTGGGCCTTAGTTGCGATACGTTGGGTTGCGCTATGCTTACTCAACGCAACTGATATTTTGGTGGGCGGAGTCCACCCTACAGGACTGTGGATTCTGAGAGAAAAACTGGCATAACCATGCCTTCCACTG
>SCQA01000020.1 GCA_004298725.1 bacterium | reverse complement strand
AAACCGGCATAGAGCTTGATCCGCGCGGCTCCGCTGAAGTGCAAAAAGAGCTTGAATGTGTTAAAAAAGACTTTGACGGGCTTAAGGAAAAAGCGCGTAAAGACTTTGACGTAGAGCGTTTGTCTAACCCATATGCCGATACGCGGGTGCTTTACGGAGACCTTGATGCCGAAGTAAACCGGATACTGCTTGGCATTGACATGGAGGTCGGCGAAGTTCTGCTTGCGGACAGGCTTAAAGAAAAGGGAAGGCATATTGATCTTATAGTGTCGCACCATCCTGAAGGCAAGGCTCTTGCTAACCTTTACGCCGTTATGGACATGCAAGCCGGAATACTTTATAAGTACGGCGTGCCCATAAACGTTGCCGAAGGCATAATGTCCGAGCGCATAAGCGAGGTTGAAAGGCGGCTTATGCCGGCAAATCATACGCGTTCAATTGACGCGGCAAGGCTTCTTGACATACCCATAATGTGCATTCACACGCCGTCTGATAACGCCGTGACAAATTACTTGCAAGCGCTTTTTGACGATAGAAAGCCGTTTGTCGTGTCGGATATAACAGACATGTTAAGAGAGATACCTGAATACGCCGAAGCCTCCAGCGAGACTGTCGCGCCTAAAATTGTTTCTGGCTCTGACAAGAGAAAGGCCGGAAAGGTCTTTGTAGACATGACCGGCGGCACCGGCGGAAGTAAGAAGGCGTTTAAGATGCTTGCCAACTCAGGCGTAGGAACCGTAGTGGGTATGCATATAAGCGAAGATCACCTGAAAGAAGCGAAAGAGCATAATGTAAACGTCATCATAGCCGGTCATATTTCAAGCGACACACTCGGCATTAACCTTTTGCTCGACCGCATACTTGCCCCCGGAGTTGAAGTAATAGGCACGTCCGGGTTTAAAAGGCATGAGAGGAAGTAGAGCCAGACAGACTCTTTTACCTTTAATGCGTGGCTGTCTTCCAAACTGCCACGGTAATAATCAGTTTTATTGGACTTGCAGTATGCCTTTTACGCCGGCCTGCCGTTTTTTGGCAGTGGCGTGTTAATATCGCCGTGGATAAAACAACCTTAGATGCGCTTGAGTACCCCGCTGTATTAAGGGAGCTTTCCGTTTTTTGCGTTACACCCGTAGGCAAAGAAAAAGCCGAAGGGCTTACCCCGTCTTTTGACGCGTCCTTTATAGAAGAATCCTTTATTGAATATCGCGAAGCCGTATCAATGCTCCAGTTTTATGGTTATTTCCCCATAAGCGGAGTTGCTGACGTCAGGCCGCTTTTATCCAAACAGTTGCCGCACGGCGCGTACTTTTTGCCGGAGGATATTCTTCGGGTTAAAGGCGTGCTTTTGGCCGGAGTCCTTTTAAGGGCGCTTTTAAACCCGCGCTTTGAGCAGAGCCACGCCAAACTCTTTTTTATCATCTCAGGCATAAGCGACGAGACAGCCCTTGTTAAGGCAATTGACCTTGTTCTTGACGACAAGGGTGAAATAAAAGACTCCGCGTCGCCGGAGCTTCGCCGTCTGAGAAAGGAAATACGCTCGGTAAAAGAGCGCGCAAGAACGATACTTGATTCGTTTTTAAGAGACAAAAAATCAAAGGACTTTTTACAGGAAGAAATAGTCACTATACGTGACGACCGCTTTGTCCTGCTCGTTAAAGCAAGCGCGCATACGGTTTTCGACGGTATAATACACGGAGAGTCCGGTAGCGGGGCGACTTATTTTATCGAGCCTATGCCGCTCGTGGAAATAAACAACCGCCTTGCTATAGCGCGAAAGGAAGAGAAAGAAGAGGAAATTCGGATTTTAAAAGGCCTTAGCCGTTTGATTGCCGAAAGAGCCGCTCCGGCGCTTGAT
>SCQA01000150.1 GCA_004298725.1 bacterium | reverse complement strand
CCATCATGCCCCTTGGAAACCAGCCGAGGTCGCCGCCGTGCCCTGCCGAACCCGGGTCCTGTGAATACTTTTTGGCGGTTTCGTCGAACTTAGCGCCGCCCTTAAGCATGTTAAGCGCCTCCGTGGCTTTTTCCTTGGCAATTTTTTTAGCGGCTTCTTTGTCGCTTATCTTTTCGTCTAATCTGATAAGTATATGTCTTGCCTTTACCTTCTCCGGCGTTTCAAACTGTTTGGAGTTCTTATCGTAAAACTCTTTCAACTCCTCGGCGGTAAGCTTGTTTTTCTTGGAAAGCGCGTCAAAACCGGCATGAACATAAAAGGCCTTAACTTTTACCGGCACAACAAAGAGCGAAGAATTCTTATTAAGGTAAGCCTTAGCCTCGTCATCGCTGACTTTAACGGCACTCGCGAAGCGGGACGGCTCAACACTGATATACTTAAAATTGACCTTTCTGTTTTCCCTTAAAAAGTGCGCGCGGACTTCTTCGTCCGTTACGCTTACGCCGTCGTTCAGCTTCTTTTGCAACTTGGCCGTTATTATGTCGTCCGCCATAGTCTTTTCAAAGTCAGACGGTTTTAATCTGTTGGCGCTAAGCGTTTGAAAATATACTTCCTTGTCAAAGACGCCGTCTTTTTGGAATACGCGCATGGCGGCAATGGTCTGTTGAACTTCCTTATCAGTCGCTTCAATGCCCTGCGACTTTGCGGCCTTTATGGCAAGCGCGCGGTTTACAAGCGTATCAAGCGTCTTTCGTTTTAAGTCGAGTCTCTTGAGCATTTCATCGTTAAACTGCCCTTTTAGAATGCCTTTATAGTACTCCGTCTGCCTTTTGTACAAATTTTCAAAATCCTGCGTCGTAATGGCTTCGCCGTCAACCATTGCAACGGCACTTCGTTTGCCGCGCGTGGAATCCGTAGGCCCTACGCCCCAGAATATGAAAACAATTATTATTATTCCGAATACTATCAGGATGTACTTCGAGTTGGCCTTGCTCCTCAACTTTTCAAGCATTAACGACCTCCGCCTTATTTATGACCGCGTTGTAACCGCTGTCACAGGTTTTTTTTGAAAAACAGTCTATCATGTTAATGAATTTTCCGTGAAAATTCAACTTATTTATAGCATTTTATGCTTGCTAACACGATTGTTCTTTTGATAACATAAAAAGATTAGCAATAGCCTTTTTAAGGAGCATTCATGTTTAATTATATACTCGGTCTTTTCTCAAACGACCTTGCTATAGACCTCGGCACCGCAAGCACGCTTATATACGTTAAGGGCAAAGGCATAGTATCAAACGAGCCGTCGGTTGTCGCCGTTAAAAAAGACGGACGCGGCAAAAGGGTGCTTGCCGTAGGCAAAGAAGCCAAAGCCATGCTCGGAAGAACGCCCGGCAACATTATGGCTATAAGGCCGCTTAAAGACGGCGTCATAGCCGACTTTGAAGTTACCGAGGAGATGCTGAAATACTTTATAACCAAAGTTCACAACCGCCGCTTGCTTGTAAGGCCGCGCATAATAATAGGCGTCCCGTCCGGCATTACGCAGGTTGAAAAAAGGGCGGTTAAAGAATCGGCCTATTCCGCCGGAGCCGCCGAGGTTTACCTGATAGAAGAACCAATGGCCGCCGCCATTGGCGCCGGCCTTCCCATAACCGAGCCTTCCGCCAACATGATAGTTGATATAGGCGGCGGCACGTCTGAAATAGCCGTAATATCGCTCTCGGGCATAGTACAGGCCAAATCCGTCAGAATAGGCGGCGACAAGCTTGACGAAGTTATCGTCCAATACATAAAGAGAAAACACAACCTCTCCATAGGCACGGGCGTGGCCGAAATGATAAAAATGACGCTTGGCCTTCCCATGCCGGAAGACAAAACACCTAAACTCGAAATAAAAGGCTCCAATCTCATAACAGGAATACCGGCTACGCTTGAAATAGACCCGTCTGAAATACGGGAAGCATTAAACGAGCCTATCAACGCGCTTATAGAGGCCATCAAACACGTGCTTGAAACCACTCCGCCTGAACTTGCCGCCGACCTCATTGACAGGGGCATAGTTCTTGCCGGCGGCGGGGCGCTTCTTAAAAACCTCGACATTATTTTAAGAGAAGAGACTCACCTGCCAGTGATTATAGCGGACGACCCGCTCACCTGCGTGGTCAAAGGCGCTGGAAAAGCTCTCGACGAGATGCAACTTCTGAGAGAGGTAACCATACCGAGCTGACTTGAATTGTCAGCCCTTGTAGCGAGATGACCTCTTTTCTTAAAAAACACCAAATAATCATCGCCTCGGCGCTACTGCTTATTTTTTCTCTGCACCTCGCGCTGACCGACAAAAAAGAACCCGCCAGAGGCGCCCTGATAAAGGACATCCTTACCGCGATGGCGTCGCCCATTGAGAAGGCCGCCGGAGGCGCGCAAAACGGCGTTATCGGGATATTTGAGAACTATGTCCTTCTTCTCAATACGAAAACCGAAAACGACTCGCTTAAAGCCGCCCTTATCGCAGTGCAGGCCGAAAACAACAAGCTCCGCGAGGAAGTAAACCTTAACGCGCGGCTTAAGGAACTTCTCGCTTACAAGGAAGATTCTGATTTTTCCACGATAACCGCAAGCGTAATTTCATTCGGCACAAACGACTGGGCCGGTACGGCGCTTATAAATAAAGGCCATGCCGAAGGCGTTAAAAAAGACATGGCAATAATAACCCCGCTTGGCGTAATGGGCCGCGTTATAAACGCAGGCGCCAACACATCACGGGTGCTTTTAAACACCGACCCAAGGTCCAATATCGACGTCGTGGTTCGCAGAACAAGAGTCAAAGGCGTTATTGAAGGCAACGGCTCTGACGCGCTCTATCTTAAATACATAAGACAACTTGACGACGTTCAGGCAGGCGACGAAGTTATCACGTCCGGCCTTACAGGCATATTCCCCAAGGGGCTTGTCGTAGGCACGGTTATAAAAACTGAAAAAGGCGGCGACAACTTCTTTAAACAAATAGACGTTTGGCCGGCGGTAGAGATGAGCAGAAAACTTGAGGAAGTGCTTATCGTCACCGACATCGGCACGGTTTTGGAATAACATGTTAATCAATCGGCGCGCACTGAAAAGGCCGCGGCTTGGAACGGCCGCATCAAAATGAAAGAGTTTCTCATCTTCCCTCCCCTCACGCTTATTTATTTGGCGCTTAAAAGCACCGTGTTTCAGTCCGTCCCTTTACCGGATATTCCCCTGCTCTTTGTCTTTTATATCGGCTTCAGAAAGGCTTCCGTTGCAGGCGTTGCCGTTGCATTCGCGCTTGGGTATATGGAAGACGCTCTGACCGGAGGCATCTTCGGCCTTACTTCGTTGGCGCTTGTGTCTATATTCCTTATTGTCCACCTTATGTCTAAAAGAGTGCATTTCTCAAGCCCGGCCATGAGGGCCGGAGGGGCATTTACCCTTGCCTTTGCAAAAGGACTGATTGTGTACCTGCTTATGAGTTTTATCGGGTTAAAAGCCCCGTTTCTATTGCGCACTCTTCTTAAGGCCGCCATTACCGCGGCATTCGCCCCAGCGGTAATACTGCTTCTTATGAGGATATCTTCGCGCCTTAATAAGCCCGGGCTCGCAAACACGGAGTGATTCGTGAGCGAATACTTTAAAGACAGAGAACCGTCTGACCTTAAAGGCCGGGCATTTTTCGCGGCAATAATAGTAGCCGCGGCCTTCTTCATTTTGCTCGCAAGGTTTTGGTACCTTCAGGTAAAAGACAGCGAATACTACGGCGACCTTTCGAAAAACAACAGGATACGCTCGATTAAATCTCCGGCCCCAAGGGGAATGATATACGATAAAAACGGCATAAAGATTGTCGAAAACAGGCCCGGCTTTGACCTCTATCTTGTACCGGAGGACGTAAAAGACTGGGCAAAAACAAAAGAACAGCTTAAAACGCTCCTCGACATACCGGAAGAAACAATAAACGACAGGCTTGAACAATCGGAAGACAGGCCGCCGTTTCAAGCCGTCAAACTTAAAGAAGACCTCTCATGGGAAGATACCGTAAAGATAGAAAGCTTCAAATTTGAAATGCCCGGCGTTATACTTGAAGTAAGCCCCAAACGGCACTACATATATTCCGACGCGTTCGCGCACCTGATAGGGTATCTCGGCGAAATAAGCGACAGAGAGCTGAAAGAATTTAAAGACGCGCAGAAGTACGCGCCCGGCGACCTGACTGGAAAATACGGCCTTGAAAAATCGCTCGAAAACGACCTCCGGGGCGTTGACGGCGCAAAAGAAATAGAAGTTGACGCGCTTGGCAGAAAAATCAACATAGCCAGCAGAACCGCGTCGTACCCGGGTAGCGACTTACGTCTGACGATTGACATACACGCGCAAATAGCCGCATGGGACGCCATGAGGGACAAGGCAGGGGCGGTGGTGGCCATAGAGCCTGATACCGGCAAAATCCTCGCCTTTGTCAGCGCCCCCGCGTTCGACCCTAACGCCCTTGCCGGAGGAATATCCAAAGATATGTGGCGAGAGTTGACGGAAAACCCGCTTAACATATTCACAAATAGACCAATACAGGGGCTTTACCCGCCGGCTTCGACGTTTAAGCCCATTCACGCGGCCGCCGCGCTCGAAGAAAAGGTAATAACCGCTAAAACAACGATATACTCCGGTCCGTCATTCTGGTTCGCCGGTAGGGAATACCGTGACTGGAAAGAAGAAGGCCACGGCACCATAAACGTCCACAGAGCCATCGTGGAATCATCCGATACGTTCTTTTATCAGGTGGGACTTAAAATGGGCGTTGACAAACTTGCCCAATATTCAAGAGGCTTCGGCTTCGGCCAAAAGACCGGCATACCGCTTCAAAACGAAAAGTCAGGCCTTGTGCCGTCCACGCAATGGAAAAAAGCCGTTTACAAAACACGGTGGTATGACGGCGAAACCATAAGCGTCTCCGTGGGCCAGGGGTATATGCTCACAACGCCGCTTCAGCTTGCCACGGCTTACGCCGCTATTGCCAACGGCGGCAAGCTCTACACTCCTCAAATTATAGAAGAGATAAAAACGCCCGCCGGAAAAGTTACAAAGAGCTTTACGCCAATGCAAAGAGGTAGCCTTAACGTATCCGAAACCACGCTTAACGCCGTAAAAGAAGCGCTGATGGGCGTCGTGCACGAGCATGGCGGCACAGCGCAGTCGCTTGGCGCGGGAGGGCTTAACATAGCCGGCAAGACAGGAACGGCGCAGGTTTCAAAACTTATAAAAAGAACAAAGAACGTCAAAAGCATAACCTACAGATTACGCGACCACGCGTGGTTTGCAGGCTACGCCCCGTACGACAACCCTAAAATAGCCGTTGCCGTCATAGTGGAACACGGCGGTTTCGGCGCAAGCGCCGCCGCGCCCGTAGCGCATCAGGTTATAAAAGCGTACCTCAAGCAAACGCTTGAAAACGCCGTGCCAAAAACAGCGGCTGAAGCCGTGCCAAAAACAGCGGCTGAACCGGTTACTAAAGATAAGGGCAAAAACGAAGATGGAAAACCGTTGCAACCGGCCGTGCCGGCAGAGGCAGTGCTCACGATAAAAAAGGAAGATACCAATGATTGACAGGCGGCTTCTTACTCATTTCGACTGGATGCTATTTTGCGTTACAGCGGCGCTATGCGTTGTAGGCCTTGCCGCCGTGTACAGCGCCATTTACGTCAAGTCGCCTGCCATTTACAAAAAAGAAATTTACTGGCTCTTAATCGGCCTTTCACTAATGCTTACCGCCGTCTTCATCAATTATTCACTGCTTGAGCGGTTTGCTTACGTCATTTACGGAGCGTCCATACTTTCGCTTGTGGCAGTCTTTGCCATAGGCCGCTCCGCGTCAGGCGCGAAAAGGTGGATAAGCCTCGGCTTCTTCACCATTCAGCCGTCCGAATTCGCTAAACTCGCGCTTATAGTCGTGCTTGCAAGGTACTTCAGCGCCCGTAACATGCCGGAGCGCGGCATGGGGCTTAAGGACCTTGCCATACCCGCCCTCTTTCTTCTCGTGCCGTTTCTGATGATAGCCAAACAACCTGACCTCGGCACCGGCATAATCCTTTGCATGATATTCGGCTCAATGGCGCTGATTGTAAAAATAAGGTTCCGCGTTATCGCCGGTCTTGTCGTTGCCTTTGCCGTCGCCGCGCCGTTTGCGTGGAAGGCGTTAAAGGCGTACCAAAAAGCCCGCCTCATGAGCTTTTTAGACCCGGCAATGGACATACGCGGCACCGGTTACCACATAATGCAATCCAAAATAGCCATAGGCTCCGGCGGCATGTTCGGCAAGGGCTTTACCAAAGGCACGCAAGGCAAGCTCATGTTTCTGCCGGAGCACCACACGGACTTTATCTTCTCCGCATTCGCAGAAGAATGGGGCGCCATTGGTTCGCTCGTTGTCATTTCTCTTTTTCTTGGGCTTGTGCTCGGGGGCCTTAGCGCGTCAAACACGTCAAAAGACCGTTTCGGTTTCCTTCTCTCCTTCGGCATAACGGCCATGATATTCTGGCACGTTACAATAAACATGGGCATGGTCTCCGGCCTTTTACCAGTGGTGGGAGTACCCCTGCCGCTAATCAGCTACGGCGGGTCGTTTCTAATAACTACGATGATAGCCGTGGGACTGCTTATAAATATCAGAATGCGGCGGTTCATGTTCTAAAGCTCTTGATTTTGAATGACCAACGTCTTAAAGTCTGCTAATATTACACCATGATATACCTCGATAACGCGGCAACGTCGTTTCCAAAACCCGAAACCGTTTATAAAAAAGTTGATTACATTCTCAGAAACATCGGCGGCAACCCCGGCAGGGCAAGCCATCGCATGGCCATTGAGGCGAGCAGGGCCGTGTTTGACGCAAGAGAGGCCGTTGCAAAGCTCTTTTCCCTTTCCGACTCGTCGCGCATTGTTTTTACAAAAAACGCCACAGAGGGCATAAATATCGCTCTTAAAGGGCTTTTAAAACCGTCAGACCACGTCGTTACAACGTCCTTTGAGCACAACTCCGTTGCAAAGACTATTCACACCATTGAAAAAGCGGGCATAAAAACTACAAAGGTTCGTCCTGATAAATTTGGTTTTATTAGCCCTGCCTCTATTTCAGTAGCCATTACTAATCAAACAAAAATAGTCTGCCTCTCTCACGCGTCTAACGTATTCGGTACGCTTCAGCCAATTGACGAAATTGCCGCTGTATGCAAAAGCAAGGGCGTGCTCTTCATGCTTGACGCCGCGCAAACCGCAGGCGCCCTGCCTATTGATTTAAACGCGTCAGGCATTGACATACTTGCCGCCACCGGCCACAAAGCCCTGTTTGGCCCGCAGGGCACGGGCTTTCTTTACATCAAAGAAGGCATTGAGCCGGAGCCGCTTGTAAGCGGCGGCACAGGCGAGCTTGACCTTGTGCTTGAAACACCGGAGAGGCTTGAGTCCGGCACCATGAACACGCCGGGCATCGGCGGGCTGATGGCAGGCGTTGAATTTCTGATTGGCGTTGGCGTTGATAAAGTACGCGCGCATGAAGAAAGCCTTATAAGCATGATTTTATCCGGGCTAACTGAAATACCGGAAGTCAGCGTAATAGGCACGCTGAAAGCCAATCAAAGGGCATCGCTTGTGGCCTTCAACATAAAAAACGTAAAGCCTGGTGACGCCGGAAAACGCCTTGACGATGAATTCTCAATAATGGTGCGTACAGGC
>SCQA01000149.1 GCA_004298725.1 bacterium | reverse complement strand
GCGGGCGTTTGCGGTTTTGCAGGTTGGGCCCGTGTAACGTCAGAGGGGCGCGTTTGCGGTTCCGCGCTGGCTACCGCGGCGCCTATTTTGGCGATGAAAGGCTCTATGTCGAGGTCAAGCGGCTTGTCGTCAGATACCTTGGATACAAGCGTTTTTAGTCCGTCAAGACATTCAAGCAGAATTCCGGTAATTGCAATTGAAGGGTTTACGCATTTTGATCGTATGCGGTCAAGAAGGTCTTCCTGCGCGTGGGCGAAGCGTTTTATAGGTTCATAACCCATTGACGCGGACATGCCTTTTACGGAGTGGTAATGCCTGAAAAGATCGTCAACGGTGGATGTGTCGGATTGGTTTTTTTCAAGTGCAAGAAGCCCCGTCTCTATGCCTGAGAGGTGCTCCGCGACTTCCTGAAGGTAAAGCCCTTTGTATTTTGAAGTATCCATTTTTATGGCCGCGCTTACCTTAATCGAAGCCGTCATGATTTGCGCGCCGCGAGCTTATGCGCCGGCGCTGAGATTGGCGAGCGTATCTAAGATGTTAGCCTTGTCAAATGGTTTAAGTATATACGCTGACGCGCCGCTTTTTAAAGCCTCTTTAACTATAGGATCATAGCCAAGGGATGAGCATATTACTATTTTAATCGGCATTCTCATGCGGATAAGCTCTTTGGCCACTTCAAGGCCGTTTTTATTAGGCATGACTATGTCAAGAATGACGATGTCCGGTTTTAGCGCCCTTGTCCTTTCAATGGCCTCGGCGCCGTTTGCGGCCTCTCCGACTACTTCAAAACCCGCCTCGGTAAGAATGTCTCTTATTGAAGTCCTGAAAAACGCGACGTCATCGCATATAAGTACTTTTTTAGCCATGGTTGCCTTGATTTTCGAGTATTTTTTTTGCTTCTTCAAAGAGCGCCGCCCATTCTATTTCCATCGGCGCCGTCTTGCCCTTGTTTGCTTCTTCCCAGCTGAATGAGAGGTTTACTCCTCCCACGTCAAAGCCGATTAAATGTTCGTTGTTTCTGACGACGATTATTTTGTGCCTTTGGCCGTTATCTTGCGGCGCGCCTAAAGCTTTTCTGCAGTCGATTACGGTAACAGGGTCGCCCATAAGGCTTATTATGCCGTTTACCATGCCGGATTGTCCGGGTAAAAAAAATAGCTTGTCAACTTCAAGCACCCTGTAAACAACGGAGGTATCAAGCCCGAATTGCCTGCCCTCAAGTTCGAATATTAATTTATCGCCCATACGTGCCGTTTTTCTTTGCCAAAGGGCCGAAAGCCTGAGTTCACAAAAAAGCCCTCCGGTAATATTTTCAGTTCAGGTTGAAACCAGAAAGCACGGCGCTAAGCTCTTTTGAGAGGTCGGAAAGCTTTTGTGAAGCGGCTATTGTTTCGCTTATAGCGGCGCCGTGTTTTTCAACGGCGGCTTCGACAAGTTCCGTTGACGTTACGTTTTCACGGGCTATGCGCGCCACTTCTTCTATTTTGTCAACCGTTTTTTCGGCGTTTTCTTTTTGCTTATGGGTAAGCCCCAATATAAGCGTGGCTTTTTCAGCCACGTCCGCGGTGTAGTGGGTTATGTCCGTGAGTATGTCCCTTATTTTTCTAATGTCGTCCCTGCCGCCTTTTAAATTAGACGCGCCTTCGCTCGCGGTTGACACGACGCGTTCAACCTCGGCTTTGACTTCTTTTACTATAAGCGAAACGTCCTGCACAGAGTTGTTGGTGTAGTCCGCGAAACGCCGCACTTCCTCGGCGACAAGGGCAAACCCGCGCCCGTGTTCTCCGGCTTTGGAGGCTTCTATTGTGGCGTTCAGCGCCAAGAGGTCGGTTTGCCTCGAAATGTGAGTTATAACGTCGAGTATTTTAGGTATGTCGCTCAGTTTTTCTTTGAGGCGCACTGCCGCGCCTTCGGTGTTTTCAATGCCCTTGAACATGGTTTCCATCTTTTCCATGGCCGAGGTTGCCGTGGTCGCGCCCCTTTGCACCATTGAGTTGACCTTCTGGGTGGCGTTGGCGCCGTCCGTGACCTTTTCGGCCACTTCATCGGCAAGGCTTGACATGTTCTTTACGGTTGACGAGGCTTCGTCAATGTGGTTCGCCTGTTCAATGGCGCCGTCAAAGATGTTCGACGAGCCTGATATGACCTCTTTTGAGGTTTGATGCCCCTTTTCCACGATGGCGCCAAACGCCGTCTGCGTCTCGGCGAGGTTTGATACAACGTCTTTAATGTGTTCGACAAGCTCGCGCAGGTTTTTCTGCATGAGGTTGATTGATTCCTCAAGCTCGCTGGTTTCGTCTTTAAAGAGCGTTGAGGGGCTTGTTATCTCGGTGTTTTGACGAAGGTCGCCAAGGCTTATTTTTTGAGCTACGCCGGAGAGTCTGCTGAACCGTTTGGTGAAGTTTTTGGTAAAAAGAGAGCCGAGTATGAGGCCGACTACCATTGCCACGAGAAAGCTGACCGGCTGTTTCAGCCATTCGGGCATATTTGTTTTGTCAACGGCGTTGGGGACAAACGCGGCTACGGCAACCACCGCGATAAAACCGAGTATGAATTTGTAGCCTATTGGTATTTTGATATTCATTGCCGTGCCCTTTTTAGATGATTGCGGCTTGAACGGCTACTATAGTTTGCGAAGGCTTCGCGGCGCGGTGTTGTGTAAACAACGTTTCTTGACGGTTGCTGATTATAGTATTGTTTTAGAGCAAAGTCAAAGTGAATTGAAAAAGAAATAAAAGAAAACCTCTTGTTTTCGTTAAGTATATCAGAAATCAGCGAGACTGTATTGTTTTGCGTTTTATTTGTTGCTAAGGTGAGCGTGAGGCTTATTTGCAATGGCGTAGATTGGGTTAGCGCAGGTAACCTGATATTTTTTAAAAATGCTCAAAGCCGAATTTTTTAAGCTTGATTTGTTTGCCGGACGCGTTGAACGTCCGTATGTTGCCGCTTCTATTTGTCAAAAC
>SCQA01000148.1 GCA_004298725.1 bacterium | reverse complement strand
GCCATAGTGGAGGCGTTTTTTAAGGCCTTTGAAAAGGGCGAGGTGCAAGGCATCAGGGAGCTTATCGTTGCCGCGCAAAAGGGATAATTGCCATGATATGGTTTAAAAAAGACATTCTTGCAAACGGCGAAGACGTAAAAAGCGTAAGGGTGCCGCTTGGCCTCTGGATAAAGTGCGAAGACTGCGGCGACATAATTTATAAAAAAGACGCCGAAAAAAATTTTGACGTATGCCCGAAGTGCGGCCATCATTTTCGCGTTTCCGCCCGCGTGAGGCTATCCATGACAATGGATGACGGCGTTTTCAAGGAGCATGACGCCGACATCGAGCCTGTTGACGCCCTTGAGTTCAAAGATTTGAAGAAGTATAAAGACAGGATAAGGTCGTCGCAGAAGGATGCGGACATTAAAGACGCGCTTATATCGTGCGACGGGCATATAAACGGGCACAGGGCTTCGGTAGCGGCATTTGATTTTTCTTTCATGGGCGGTTCAATGGGCTCGGTAGTGGGTGAAAAGATTACAAGAGCCGTTGAGCGCGCGATACGTTTAAAGTGCGCCGTGATAATATTTTCCGCTTCCGGCGGCGCGCGTATGCAGGAGGGCATTTTGTCGCTTATGCAGATGGCAAAGACTTCAGCCGCCCTTGCCCGCTTAAAAAGCGCCGGCCTGCCGTACATTTCCGTTCTTACGGACCCGACCATGGGCGGCGTTACGGCAAGTTTTGCCATGCTTGGCGACGTAATAGTGGCTGAGCCAAAGGCGCTCATCGGCTTTGCCGGGCCAAGGGTAATTGCAGAGACAATCAGGCAAAAACTGCCTGAAGGCTTTCAGAGGTCGGAATATCTGCTTGAGCACGGCATGGTGGATATGATAGTGGAGCGTAAGATGATGAAAGATACCCTCGGAAATCTCCTTGCCATGTTAAGCCGCGGCAAAAGGTGAGCGCGCGTTCTTGTGTTGTCGTAGTGCGATACGTCAGTGTCGTTGTTGTTAAAAACGGTTAAAGATTGCTTGGCAACCGCTTTGCGCTATTTTTGGGAGTAACACAGATTAACTGCCCCGTATTCGCACTGCCCGGAATATAAGATGCCATTCGTCCAAAGCAATATCATTGAAAGTCTTACGCAACGGTACACTGCGGATATCCGGCCCGGGCTTTCAAGAATCAGGGCTATTCTTAAACGTCTTAAAAACCCCGAAAAAACATTTGTAACAGCGGCGCATGTTGCCGGCACCAACGGCAAAGGTTCCACTTCGGCTATGCTCGCGTCCGTTCTGCGGGAGGCCGGTTACAAAACCGGCCTCTATACCTCGCCGCACCTCGTAAAATTCAATGAGCGTATTCGCGTAAATGGCCGCGATATCAGCGACACCGAGTTTTCAAAACTTATTTTGAAAGTTAGAAAAGCAACGTCTAATCTTGACGGCGCGCGGCCAAGGCCCACGTTTTTCGAGTTTACAACCGCGTTGGCGTTTGAATATTTCAGCGATAAAAAGGTCGATGTTGGCGTGATTGAAACCGGCATGGGCGGAAGGCTTGACGCTACAAACGTAGTTAAGCCGCTCGTTTCAGTAATAACTAACATAGGCTTTGACCACGGCGAGTTTCTCGGCAAAAGCCTTAAAAGCATAACCGTTGAAAAGGCCGGAATAAT
>SCQA01000019.1 GCA_004298725.1 bacterium | reverse complement strand
CGGCCTCTTTTTTCGCGTTGGCGCGTATGTCGTCCATTATCCTCTGGGCCGTGGTAATGGCGTCTTTAAGGGTCTTTTCGTTCTCAGTGTGATGTCCAAGACTCAGCGCGCTTTCCCTAAGCCGCTCTTCAAGGCCGCTTATTTCTTTGAATGCGTCTTCAAGCGTGCTTGCGGCAAGTTCTTTAAAAGAGTCAACTTCGCGGGTGTCGTAACCCCTCAAACTTTTTTTGAACGGCACGGAACGCAGTTCCAAAGGCGATATCTTCATTATCCACCTCCAAGCTTTATCCTGAAGGCCGCTTCAATGAGCGTGGCTATCAGGAATTTTTTTATGAATATTATAGCTATGATTACGACCATTGGCGAGAGGTCAAGGCCGCCGAGGTCAGGCAGTACGCGCCGGATTCTGTAAAGCACCGGCTCGGTAGCCTGATATAAAAACCTTACAATAGGGTTGTAAGGGTCCGGGTTTACCCATGATATTATGGCGCGCCCGATGATTATCCACATGTAAATTTCAAGTATGTAACCAAGTATTATGGCAATTGCGTTTAAAAGGTTACCAGCTACTACACCCGACATTTTTTAGTTCTCCTGTGCTTACCTTGCGCGTTTAAGCTCGTCCGCGCGTTTTACTGCCGCTGTAATCGCGGATATTATCGCTTTTGCCGTGCCGGACTCTTCAAGTTTTTTAAGCCCTTCAATTGTCGTGCCGCCGGGAGAAGCCACCATGCGTATAAGCTCGGTTAGCGGCTTGTTGCCGTCAAGCGCAAGCTTTGCGGACCCAAGGGTTGTTTGAATGGCAAGCAACTTTGCGTCGTCTTCAGTCAGGCCGTTTTGCACGCCCGCTTGCGCCATAGCCTGCATTATAAGAAAAATATAAGCAGGCCCGCTTCCGCTAAGGCCGGTAACCGCGTCCATAAGGGCTTCATCCTCAACGATTATCACTTTGCCCACGGCTGAAAATACCGCTTTGGCGAACTTCATGCCAAAGGCCTTCGCGCCTTCGCCGGCGAAGAGGGCGGTTGCCCCCTCGCGTACTATTACGGGAGTATTTGGCATGGCGCGTATAACCGGAACGTAGGGGCTTTTAAGGCCGGAGGCTCTTAGCGTGTCTTCTATGAAGCCGGTGGTTATGCCGGCGGCGGCGGATATTAAAAGTTTGTCTTTAGTAAGTTCCGCGGCAATTTCACTTAGCGTACCCTGAACGTCATTGGGTTTGACGGTTATGAATATTATGTCGGCGTTTTTGGCGACTTCGAAGTTTTTGTTGCAGACCTTGACTTCATAGGTTTCGGCCATCAGCACAAGGCGCTCGCTTATTTTATCGGATACGACTATGCGTGACGCTACAGCCGCCTTTGACGCAAGCAGGCCTTTTATTATCGCTTCGGCGAGGTTTCCAGCGCCTATGAAACCGAGAGTTTTTTGAGTTAGCATGAGGTTTTATCCGTGCTCGGCAAGCAGGCTTTGAGGCTACCGGTAAAATTCAAGGGCAGGCATTTTCTTCAGACTATAAAGTTAAGGAAACTCTGATTTATTCTTTTCCGCAATCAAAAGGTATCGGGTATCAATTCTGAGATGTCTTTTCCTCACCTTTACCCCTCACCCTACCCTCTCCCAAGAAGGGGATTGATATCCCGCAAGGGGAGAGGAGAAAAAAAGAAATTAATCAGACCTTCCTTAATTTTAGTTATCAGTTAACCGATAACCGCCTTAGGCTTGTTTGCGTTTGCCGGCCTTTTCCTTGCGCGGCCCGAATATCGCCGTGCCCACGCGTACCATGGTTGCGCCTTCTTCTATGGCGACTTCAAAGTCGTGCGACATGCCCATTGAAAGGTCGCGCATGCTTACGTTCGGAAGGTGTTCCTTATTTATATGCTCGGCAAGCCGCCTGAGAGTGACAAAGTAAGGCCTTGATATTTCCGGGTTGTCAAAAAAAGGGGGTATGGTCATAAGGCCGCGAAGCCTTAAATTTTCGAGGCCGCTTATGGCGCGGGCAAGTTTTAACGCGCCGTCGGCGTCCACGCCCGCTTTTGTCTTTTCCCTTGCGATGTTCACTTGTATCAGCACGTCAATCGGCGCTTTTGCCCTTTTGTCGAGTTCTTTGGCAAGCTCAAGGCTATCAAGCGTGTGTATCATGTCAAAATATTCTACTGCGAATTTGGCTTTATTCTTCTGCAGAGCGCCTATAAAATGCCATTTTATTGATTTGTCTTTTATTTTTTCAATTTTTTCTTTGGCTTCTTGAACGTAGTTTTCTCCAAAGGCGTGCGCGCCGCCCGCCACGGCTTCTTTAATTTGCTTAGGCTCAACGAACTTTGTAACCGCTATAAGCGTTACTTCGGCCGTGTCGCGCCCTGCTTTACGCACAGCCCGTTTAATCCGTTCGTTTACGCTTATTAGATTTTCAGCTATGGAGACGCCCATTTCTTAGGAATTACCGCAATGGAATAGGGTACGCGCCGTATGAAGGAGCCGGGATGCACGGGCTGTTAAACCCGTTGCTAAAATTTATAACACATACTCGCGCCTAATCCAAGCAAAATCTAAATTTTCAGCATTTCAGTGGTAACGATAGGTCCAAGGTAATGCAACCACCCCATTTCCCATATTGCGCCGATTAACAGCAAAATGAAAACAAGCAAGTACAGCCTCATTGAGTCTTGAAAAGCTATTAAAAACGAGTGCTTACGTGATGTCGTACCTTTTCTTAAAGGCCACAGAAGGCTAAGCCCCATGTCGGTTCCTGTGGCTGAGGATATGCTATAGCCGCCAAATTCAAGTATTAGTGTAACATAGAAGATTACAAGTTTAAGCGGCGTAAGCGGCAGTCCGTAAATGAGAATACCCATGACGAAGCTTCTCCATACGGCAATGACGTAAGGAAGAAAAAAGACAATGCCGGTAAGCGTGGTTGACAAAAAAGCGCCGAATATAAGATTCACAAAGAGCGTGTAGATAATCTTGAGAGATAGGCTGTCCGCGAGTATGCCGGTAAGCGGCTTTAGAAAAGGCATATCCTGAATCATTTTATAAAGCTCGGTTCTCAAAAAAAGCGCGCCCGGTATTTTTTGCGCCACCATCCATTGTCCAAGAATGAAAAAAACGGTATGCGCCAGCACAAGCAACATTATAAGGTTCTTTCTGCGCTTCAATGCGGAAATTGATTCGTTAAACAAGTTTGTCAGGTAGCTCACTTTTTATTCCTTTTGAACTGCATTGTTTTGTTTTCAGGCACGCGGCATAAATCGTATTTGCCTACTATTAACTTCAGCTTTTTGCAAAAAAGCCCGCCGGTTTTCCAGCATATTTCTTTTTTAGGGTCGAGGAATTCGGCAAAAGGGCAACGCAAGCAAATAAGTTTTTTCATGGCGCGGCGTCTTTGTCCTGCTGTAAAGCAATGGGCGGCCTTATTTAACCGTAGTCACCCGCGCCATTAAAACCTTGCCCGTCTGAAGATTTTATTATACTCTTTTTATTGGCAATGAAAAGAGTAATGAAAAAACATAAGGCAAAGCCCGTGATGCTTCAGGGCACTTCTTCGCACGTCGGTAAAAGCGTGCTTACCGCGGCGATATGCCGGATACTTAAAAACAGGGGCTTAGAAGTCGCGCCTTTTAAAGCGCAGAATATGTCGCTGAACTCGTTTGTGGCGAAAGAAGGCGGCGAAATAGGCGTAGCGCAGGCTTTTCAGGCCGAGGCCGCCCAAGTCGAGCCGTCAATTCATTTTAATCCGATACTTTTAAAGCCGTCCGGCGACTTGGTTTCACAGGTGATAATACACGGACGGGTTTTTGGCGCGATGAACGCGCGGGAGTATCATGCGTTTAAAAAAGAGGCAAAAAAATTCGTAGCGGAAAGCTACAAGAGGCTTGAAAAAGAGTACGACGTTATCGTAATCGAAGGGGCCGGAAGCCCGGCGGAGATAAATTTGCGTAAAAACGACCTTGCCAACATGGGTATGGCCGACATTGCGGATAGTCCTGTACTGCTAATCGGCGACATCGACCGCGGCGGCGTTTTTGCCTCGCTCTTCGGCACAATGGAGCTTTTAACGAAAAAGGAAAGGGCGCGCGTTGCCGGGTTCATAATAAATAAATTCAGAGGCGACGTCACTCTTTTAAAGTCCGCGACAGCGTATCTGACAAAACGCACCGGCGTAAGCACGCTTGGCATTGTGCCTTATATCAGCACTGCGGCCTTGCCGGACGAAGATTCAGTTTCGCTTGAAAGGGTTTACTCTAAGGCGCGTTCAAACCGCGCTACTGACGTAAATGTAAAGGTAATCAGGCTTCCGAGGATTTCAAATTTTACGGACTTTGATCCGTTTAAAACAGAGCAAGGCGTAAGTTTAGACTTTATTGAAAAACCCGAAGACTTAAACGGAGCGCGCCTTGTTATAATACCCGGCAGTAAGAATACCATTGAGGACCTTATTTGGCTGAAAGAAAAAGGGTTTGACAGCGCGATACGGCGTTTTGTAAAGTCCGGCTGTATGGTTGCGGGAATATGCGGCGGTTTTCAGATGCTCGGCAAGGTTGTAAAAGACCCGTCAGGGGTGGAATCGCGGGTAAAGTCCGCTAAAGGGCTTGGGCTTCTTGACGCGGTTACAACGCTTGAAAAAAATAAAAAGACCTTTCAAGTGGACGCTTATTCGGCAATGTACGGCGGCTGTAAGCTCGGTGGATATGAAATACACATGGGAATAACCGTTTGCAACGCCAAGCCGTTTGCCCGCATAATCAGAAGGAATAAAAAAGCAATTGATATTGACGACGGCGGCGTTTCAAAGGACGGCGCAATTTGGGGCACGTACATACACGGCATATTCGATAACGACGCCTTCAGGCAAGGGCTTATCAAGGAGCTAAGGGGTGCAAACGGCGCCGATAACGGCAAGACGGAGCCTTTTAGAGACGTAAAAAACAAGGCCATGGAGAACCTTGCGGAAGTTGTGCGCCAAAGCATCGACATGGAGCGGCTTTTGAGGATTATAGGCATATGATATTTACGTCCGCGAACTATCTGTTTTTAGCGATTGTGCTTTTTGCGGCGTACATACTTGACCTTGCGATAGGCGACCCGCGGTGGCTTCCTCACCCGATAAGGCTGATTGGTTGTTTTATAGTTTTTTTTGAAGGCGTACTAAGGCGCGCGTCCGCCTCGCCGGGAGTCCAGAGATTTTGCGGCGCACTGCTTACCGTGCTTGTTGTCGGGTTAAGTTATGTGCTCACCGCGCTGTTTTTATATATCGCGTCGGGTATTTCGGAGTATCTCTTTTTTGCATTGTCCGTGTACGTTGCGTGGTCGTGCCTTGCGATAAAATCGCTGAAAAAAGAGGCGGAAGGCGTTTTAAGGGCGCTTAAAGAGCAAGGCATAGCTGATGCGAGGCAGAGGCTAAAGCGCATAGTCGGCAGAGATACGCAAAACTTATCAAAGGTTGACGTGCTTAGGGCAACGGCGGAGACCGTGGCCGAAAATACGTCGGACGGCGTTGTAGCGCCGTTGTTTTACTTTATGCTCGGTGGGCCCGCGTTAATGCTTGCGTATAAGGCGATAAACACGCTTGATTCAATGGTAGGTTATAAAAACGAAAAATACCGTTACTTCGGCACCGCGTCGGCGCGGCTTGACGATATTGTAAATTATGTGCCTGCAAGGCTTTCAGCGGCGCTTATGGTGCTTGCTGTCTTTATTTTAGGGTATAATTGGAAAGGTTCTTTAAAAACAGTGCTAAGCGACGGCAAAAACCATCCGTCGCCTAATTCCGGAGTGCCGGAGTCTGCCGTGGCAGGCGCGTTTGGTCTGCGTTTTGGCGGGCCGTCGAGCTACGGGGGAGTTGTTTCCCAAAAGCCTTTTATAGGCAACGGCGCGGCTGAGTCGTCTGTTGAAACAACCTCCGCGACTGTAAAGATAATGGAGCTTACGGCTTTTTTAATGGTTATAGCGGTTATCGCGGTAAAGTTGCTTTGTCGGTAGCGCAAACAGAGCATAGCGGAATAAAACGACTCCAAGCACGTCATAAAGGAGGCTTATTATGGAGAGGACGTACAAAAAGATAGAGCTTGTGGGAATATCGTCAAAAAGTTATGAAGACGCCATTTCAAACGCAATTGCTAAGGCGTCAAAGACGCTTCATGGTTTGGCGTGGTTCGAGGTGCTTGAACAACATGGAAGAATAGCCGACGGAAAGGTAGTCGAGTATCAGGCCGTAATTAAGGCGGCCTTTAAGCTTGACGAAACAAAGGCCTGCTAAGGCTGGCGGAAGATGACAATAACTTCCAGCGCCGGAGTTTTTCTCGCGCCCAAGTCCGTGGCCGTTGTAGGCGCCACGCCGGATAAAGGCAAGCTTGCCTCTGTCATACTTGAAAGCATGAAAAACTCCGCTTTTGGCGGCAATGACCACGAACAGGTCATGAATGACCACGAACAGGTCATAAACGTCTATGCCGTCAACCCGAAGTACAAAACAATTGACAACGCGCCATGCTATTCGTCTATTTCCGATATCGGCGAAGATATTGATGTGGCAATTTTCGCGGTACCCGCGGCAATTACCCCCGGCCTTCTTAGAGACTGCGCTAACCGTATAAAAGGAGCCGTGATAATAGGCGGCGGCTTCGGAGAGGCAGGGGCCGCCGGCCTTGCGCTTGAACAGGAGATTAAAGAAATTGTCAGGCGGACCGGAGTAAGGGTGATAGGCCCTAACTGCATGGGCATATACGACACAATATCAAAGCTTGATACGTTTTTTATACCGCCGGAGAGGATTAAGCGCCCTTTTGCCGGAGGCCTTTCCATAATTTCGCAGTCAGGTTCGTTTGCCGTTACCGCCATGGACGAGCTTAGCGCGGACGGCATAGGCGTTGCCCGCGTAATAAGCTACGGCAACAAGGCGGACGTGAACGAGTCGGACTGCCTTGACATGCTTTGCGACGACACGCACACACACGCCGTTGCCCTGTATATTGAATCTGTTGACGACGGCAGGCGTTTTGTCGAGTCTGCCCGGCGGTGCGCTTTAAAAAAACCTGTCATGGCCGTTAAAGTCGGCAAAACAGAGGTTTCCGCCACGGCGGCGCGCTCGCATACCGGCGCTATCGCGGGCAGGTACGAATTTTACCGCGCGGCTTTTAAAAAGGCCGGGGTAATTGAATTAAACGGCTATGAAGATTTTATGGCGGCGTGCAAGGTTTACGGCGCAAAGCTTCCGGTTGTCAACGGAAAGAGGGTGATGATAATTACCGACGGCGGCGGCATAGGCGTGGCGCTTGCGGATGAGTGCGCGGCCCAGGGGCTTTCAATGCCTTTGCCCGGCGCTGAACTTGAAAAGCCGCTCGGCAAGATATTCCCGCCGTACGTTGCGGTAAGCAACCCTGTTGACCTGACCGGCAGTGTGAGCGACGAAATGTATGCGGACGCCCTTGAGACTGCAATGACCGGCACTGCCTATGACATGGCCATTGTGGCCGTGCTTTGGGGTCCGCCCGGCCTTACGGATAAACTTCCGGCAATGCTCGCCCAAAAGGCCGTCGTGTTTAAAAAGCCCGTGATTATATGCTCTCCGGGCGGCCAGTATACAAGAGAGCGCGTAAGGTTATTCGAAAATTGCGGTTTGCCTGTCTTTCCCGCGCCGGTTGGCGCGGTAAGGGCCGCGGCGTTGCTTGCAAAGGGAGCGCGGCAAAGGCAATGAACGCGGAGTGC
>SCQA01000147.1 GCA_004298725.1 bacterium | reverse complement strand
CCGTCGAAGACTTCCTGAAACTTCTTTAACGCGTCGATAGCCTTTACCGCAAACGCAGTTAATCGTTCCTATGCGCGGGCTAATCCTTACACTAAACAACCGCCTGTCCGCAAACCACAACAAACCGTCCAAATATCAACCCTTGCCCGAACCGCCAAACTCAATTGCCATTTCCTTTAATTTTCTCAGCTCGACCTTGCCGGTCGCGTTAAGGGGTATCTGCTCGATAAAATACATGCTCTCTCTCTTCGGTATCCAGAGCTTCGGAAGTGAGCCGCGTTGCAGTGCGCTCCATATTTCTTCAGGCGTATGGCTCTTGCTTGTATAAAACACCACAAGCCTTTCGCCTTTTTGCTCGTCCGGCACGGCCGTAACAACACAAACTCCGCTTACGCCGATTACTTCCTGCACGGCCTCTTCTATCTTTAAATGCGGGGCCATCTCGCCGCCTATTTTAGAAAACCTCGCAAGCCTGTCAACTATCTTTATAAAGCCGTCTTCGTCAATGGACGCCACGTCGCCGGTGTCGTACCAGCCGTCATCCGATATGCGGTCGTGCTTTACGGCCTTTTTAGTATTTTCATCGAAGTAACCAGCCATTACGGAATGCCCTTTAACCATAAGAAGCCCTGCTTTATTAGCCCCAAGCCTGTTACCGTCCGCGTCAACCACCTTCGCCACAACGCCGGGTATGGCGTGCCCCACTGTGCCGGGCTTATGCCCTGTCTGGCGCACTTCTTTATGCGTAACATCAGGCACGTTGACGGACACTACCGGCGAAACCTCGGTACAGCCGTAGCCCTCGTAAACTTCTTTATCGAATTTATCCATAAAACCAGCCCTGACGCTCTCTCTTAATTTTTCAGAGCCGGCTACGGCAAACCTCAATGTTTTGAAGTCTTCCTTCTCGCACTTGCGGGCGCAGGCGGAATAAAACGTCGGCGTACCCATTATTATGGTGGCGGAATTTTTCCTGACCGCCGAACCTATGGCAGAGGCGTCAAGAGGGTTTGGATGATACAGAACGGGCGTGCCTGAAATTAACGGAAACCAGAGCGTGCCAGTAAACCCGAAAGAATGAAAAAACGGCAAAACGCCCATTATAAGGTCGCCTTTAGCCGCGTGCGTCACCTGAGAAAAACCCTCTATATTGGCAAGCACGTTTTTGTGCGTAAGCACAACGCCTTTTGGCTTGCCGGTCGAACCGCTTGTAAATATAACCGTGGCGATATCTTCAGAATCGCTCTTGCCTTTTTGTAGCATGCGCATAAGCAGGCTTGCCGGAATCGCAAGGCAGGCAAGCCATAACAACGCCTTCTTTACGGCTGATATGCCACAGGCAATATCTTCCAAGAAAATCATGCCGGGCATTTCCGCAAACTTTGCCTTCAAAAGAAATTCCCTTGAAGTAAGTATGGTCTTTACTCCGCACTGTTTTACGGCGGACTCGATAGCATCTTTGCCGGAAGTGAAGTTCAAGTTGACCGGCGCCTTGCCCGCGAGCATGACAGCGGCGTTGGCGCACAAGCCGGCAGACGAAGCCGGAAGCATTACGCCGATAAACCCTTCTTCAGCAACCACTTTTTTGAGCCTTCCGGCAAGCAAAGCGACTGCCGTTAACATAGCGCCGTATGTGTAGCTTTTTCCTGAAGTGTCAGAAGCGCACGTTGAAAAAAAGCTCTTTTTGGCGGACTGCATAAAACGCCCCACCAGCGTCTCCTTGGGGCCTATTCTGTGAGCCACGGCGTGGCTTGCCACTTCCATTACCGCGTGTCTTACGTCGCCGGCGGTTGAATGCGACTTCATATGAGGACCGAATGATACGGTAATCGGCCTTAAAATCAGCTCAGGAAGTTTCCAGAAGAATTTACCGTGCTTAAAACTAAAGACCGAACCCCATACCCTGTCAAGGTGAACCGGTATTATCGGCACGTCAAGGCCCTCGACCACCTTTTCAAAACCTTTCTTGAACGGCATGATATTTCCGGTGCGGGTTATCATGCCCTCGGCGAATATACACACTACGTGTCCGGCTTTTATTTCCTCTCTTGCTTTTTTAACGGCGTCAAGCGCGTCGCGCTTATTTCCGTCGCCAATGGGTATAACGTACATAAGGCGCATGAACCACTTAAGCGCCCAAACCTCGCAAAAACGCCTGTAAACCATAAACCTTATAAAACGGTGAACGCACGCGCCCACAAGAAGGCCGTCAATAAAAGACATGTGGTTGGCAACAAGTAACGCGCCGCCGCGCACTGGTATATTTTCCCTTCCGGCTATACGCACCTTGTAGAACGTATGAGTGAACAGCCAGAGCGAGAAGCGGATGAGGAAGTGCGGAAACATATTTATCAGAAATATCGTGAAGACAAGCGTGGAAAAGCCGAAAAGAAGTATTATCTTGTCGGCGGATATGCCCATTTTGTCTCTTACGACCCAGAGCACGGCGGAAGCGGCGAGTATGCCGCCCGTATTTATGAAGTTGTTGGTGGCTATTATGCGGCCCTTTTCTTCCTTGCCGCTTTTCTGCTGAAGAAGCGTATTAAGCGGGACTATGAAAAAGCCGCTGAAAAAACCGATTAGCGCCAACAAAGACGCCGTAAGAAAATACGAGTATGAAGTCATGCTCATAAGCACGGAAAATACGCCCATGCCGATTGCGCCGAGCGGGGTAAGCCCAAGCTCTATCTTCTCTCCGGAGAGCCTGCCGGCGATAACGCTACCCGCCCCTATGCCTATGGCAAGCACGGTTATAAAAATGCCCATCTTGAAATCCGACAGGCCCATAACCTCTTTGCCAAGGAGCAAAAGCGCCATTTGCAAAAGCGTGCCCAAAAACCAGAAGTACGTTATGCACAAAACCGTAAGAAGCAAAATCCTGTTTTTAAAAAGAAGCCGCACGCCGCTTGCTATCTCGCCCCACGGATTAAGCTTAAAAGGCTTTTGCGAACCGGAGGGCGGCACCCTTGTAATGCCGAAGCTGAATATGGAGCCTATCACGGCAATGATAATCATCATCACGCCAATAAGCTCCGGCCTGCCCTTCCATGCCGAATAGACAAAACTGCCAAACGCCGTTCCAAGCACTATGGCAAGAAAAGTGCTCATCTCCAGAAAACCGTTAGCGCCGGAAAGCTCCGTCTTGGGAAGCATCTCCGGAAGAATTCCGTATTTTGCCGGAGAGAAAAACGCCGAGTGCGCGGCCATAAGAAAAAGGCCGATGAACATAAGCTCTATTCTGCCTGAAACCAGCGCGAAAAGCCCCCATGTAACGGCGACAATCTCGAACGACTTGGTGACTATAAGCACCGACCTCTTGTTGTAAACATCCGCCAGATACCCGGCATAGCCTGAAAAGAGAAGAAAGGGAAGTATGAAGACCGCCCCGGCCATGGAGACATATTTGCTCGAACTGCCGTCGGCGCCCGCCATGTTTACCGCAATCATGGAAAGGACGATTCTAAAGACGTTGTCGTTGAATGCGCTTAGAAATTGCGTGGTAAGAAATGACGTGAAGCCGAAGGATTTAAAAAGTTTAAGATGTCTTGAAAGCGACATTGGCCTTTCCTGTAAAACCTCAAGGATGCTGTAAAGGCGCCCTTGCTGAAAAAACGCCCCTGCTAAAACTACCCGCACTTTAAGACTGCAATTTTATATCTTAAACCATAACAAAGCGTCAAACAATGAAAATATACCTGAAAGCGCGCATACGCGCCGCAGAGCGCCCGATGCGCGGATATTGAAGAACACCTCAAACCGTTACTCAACCGGCTTGACTGTGTAAGCTTTGTTAGATAAACTGAACTCATGCCGATCAGCATAATAGATGAATTTAAAATCAGGCGGCTTGAGGTGCTGGATGAATCCGGCGAAGCCGACGCGGAACTCATGCCGCCTTTTGACGGCAACGAAATAAAAAAAATCTTCGAGCGCATAATACTGGCAAGGACTTTCAACCAAAGGGCATTAAGCCTTCAGCGTGAAGGCAGGCTCGGCACTTACGCCTCCATACTCGGGCAAGAGGCCTCTCAGGTGGGAAGCGCCATTGCCTTTGAACAGAGCGACTGGATATTCCCGTCGTTCAGGGAAACCGGCGTTCTCCTTGCTCTTGGCTACCCGGCGTGGCAATTATTCAGGTACTGGAGCGGCGATGAACGCGGCATGAGCGCGCCGGACGGCCTTAACATATTCCCCATGAGCGTGCCCGTAGGCTCGCAGATACCTCACGCGACCGGCACGGCCATGGCAATGAAGATACGCGGCGCTAAAAGCGCCTCTGCCGTGTACTTCGGCGACGGCGCTTCCTCGCGCGGCGACTTTCACGAGGCGCTTAACTTAGCCGGCGTTTTCAAGGCGCCGGCGGTTTTTCTCTGCCAGAATAACCAATGGGCCATATCCGTGCCAAGACACCTGCAAACAGCGGCAAAGACCATAGCGCAAAGGGCGTTCGGCTACGGCATTGAAGGCATACAAGTTGACGGAAATGATGTTTTTGCCGTTTACCGGGCTACAAAGGACGCGCTTAACAGGGCAAAAAGCGGACAAGGCGCAACCCTGATAGAATGCTTCACCTATAGGCTTGACGACCATACCACCTCGGACGACTCTTCAAGGTACAGAAGCGCGGAAGAAGTGGAAGAATGGAAAAAGAAGGAGCCGCTTATAAGGCTGAGGCTTTTTATGAAAAAAAAGGGCCTCTGGACGCAGGCGTATGAAGATGGCGTTGCAGGCAACGCGCTTAGCGAAATAGACAAGGCGATATCTCAGGCTGAGAATTATCCGCCTCCGGATAAAGCCGACATAATACGCTTTACCAACGCGAGACTGACGCTCCGGCAGAAAAAAGAACTGAAAACATTGGGCTGGGAAAAATAACATGCCGCTAAGGGCCTGTTGCGGTTAAAGACATACCGGCATTTTAAAAGAAAAATGGCTAAACTCAATATTGTTCAGGCGATAAACAGCGCCCTGAAAAATGAAATGAAGCGCAACAGCGACGTTGTTCTGCTCGGCGAGGACATCGGCAGGGACGGCGGCGTGTTCCGCGTTACCGAAGGGCTTCTTGAAATCTTCGGGCCGGAAAGGGTAATTGACACGCCTCTTGCCGAACTTGGCATTATAGGCTCCGCGATAGGAATGGCGGCTTACGGGCTTAAACCCGTTGCCGAAATACAATTCATGGCCTTTTCGTACGCGGGTCTTGAGCAGATATTTTCACACGCCGGAAGGATTCGCTCGCGCTCAAGAGGCCGCTTCACCTGCCCCATTGTCGTGCGAATGCCTTACGGCATAGGCATAAAAGCGCCGGAGCTTCACTCTGAATCCGCCGAAGCGCTCTTTTGCCATATGCCCGGAATAAAAGTAGTTGTGCCGTCAAGCCCTTATAACGCCAAAGGACTTTTGACGTCGGCCTTAAGAGACCCTGACCCTGTTATTTTCCTTGAACCGTCAAGGCTCTACCGCTCGATAAAAACCGACGTGCCGGATGAAGACTACGCCATACCGCTTGGTAAGGCCGCTATTTATCAGGAAGGCAAAGACATTACCGTGGTTGCGTGGGGCGCTATGCTCCACAGGGCGGCCGAGGCAAGCGCGGGTTTTGACGCCGAAATAATAGACCTGATGACTTTAAAACCGTTTGACGAAGAGGCAATTTTAAATTCCGTAAGAAAAACCGGAAGGCTCGTTATAGCGCATGAAGCCACAAGGTCAGGCGGCCTTGGAGCTGAAATTGCCGCGCTTGTGGCCGAAGAGGCCGTAATGCACCTTAAAGCGCCTGTAATCCGCGTTGCCGGGCCTGAAGCCGTAACGCCCATGGCAAAGCTTGAAGACGCTTACATGCCGCAAATAGACAGAATAAGAAAAGCCTTTGCAACGGTCATGGAATTCTAACTGTTCGCGCACTTGCGGCTAAACCCTATAACACGGCTTTTGATAAAATAAAATGAAGAAACTTTTTACAATATCCGGCTTTGCCGCGGTCGCACTGCTGATAACGCATATCCACCCGATTGCCGTTGCCGCTACCGCTGAAATCGCGCAGGTTAAAACGTACCGCAACTTTGAAACGGGCATTGTTTTTGACTACCCTTACAACTACGTCGTAAGCGAGAGCCTTGCGCGTAACGGAAGCTTTGTGTCCGTGCTTGTGGGAGAAATGAAAAACAACAAGGCGCGCTGGCTCTTTACCGTAGAGCTTATTGACATGAACTCTTTTCCAAAAAATATGTTCGACCAAAAGACAGTGCCGTTTCTTCAGTTCGCAACCGACGTGGCAAGGTACGACTGCGAAAGCTCGACGCCAAAGAGCGCGACTTACTGCCCGGACGTTGCCGACATAGTTGAATTCACGTCGGCAAACGGCGTGGACGGCTTTGAATTGGCCCTGAACGAAACGCGCGAAATATTCACCGGAGCGGATTCCTCTACAATCACAAATACCGTGCGCTCTCCGGTGTACGTGTTTGACGTAAGCTCAAATAAATCGACAAGGGCGCTTCTCATAGAGCCTAACTCGTGGCCGCTCTCGGAACCCCGGGCCATGGAGGTATTCAAGGAAATAGTAAAAACCTTCAACGTCAACCCGAGGGCCGTTAAAAACAAGGAGAAACCATGACGTTTGAATTCAAGCTCCCTGACCTTGGCGAGGGCATAACAGAAGGCGAGATAGTCAAATGGCGCGTAAAACCCGGCGATGAAGTTGCCGAACATCAAGCCATTGTCGACATAGAAACCGACAAAGCCATAGTCGAAGTGCCGTCGCCCAGAAAAGGCAGAATATTGAAGCTTAACAAAACCGAAGGAGAAGCTATAAACGTCGGCGAAACAATAGTTTTCATAGAGGCGCCGGAAGAAATAGCAAAGGCAAACAGGCCGTCAATGTCGGTTGTAGGCTCTCTTCCTGATGAAGACATAATAACCGCGTCGCCGAAAGCGAGGACGCTTGCGCGAAAACTCGGCATTGACATCGCTAAAATTAACGGCACAGGACCTGGCGGTGTTGTTACTGAAAAAGACGTTCTCGGCGCAAATGTCGCGGCAAAAGTAGCGGAGCCTTCGTTGGCTCAGGCCTCTGATAAATCCGGCCCGATCGAACGCGTGCCGATTAAAGGCGTAAGAAAAGCAATAACAAAAAACCTCCTCGCGTCAAAGAACAACACGGCCTCCGTTACCGGCATGGACGACGCGGACGTGACCGAACTGTGGGCGCTTCGCGCCAGAGAACAAAAAGCCGCCAAGGAAAAAGGCCTGCACCTGACTTTTTTGCCGTTTTTCATTAAAGCGGTCCAGCACGCCCTTCAAACGCACCCGATGTTAAACGGCTCGGTTGACGAAGAGCGCGAAGAGATAGTCGTAAAGAAATATTTTAACACAGGGGTTGCCGTTGACACGCCTGACGGCCTTATGGTGCCGGTAGTTAAGGACGTAAATAAAAAAACCATCCTTGAACTCGCGGCTGAACTGCAGGAACTTAGCAAAAAAGCGAGGGAACGGAAGATAACCCTTGAAGAACTCAAAGGCTCCACATTTACCATTTCAAACTACGGGTCATTTGGAGGCACGTACGCAACGCCCATCATCAACTACCCTGATGTCGCCATACTCGGCACAGGCAAGATAAGCGACAAACCGTGGGTAAAAGACGGCAAGATAGTCATACGGAAGATATTGCCTCTCTCCCTTACGTTTGACCACAGGGTGGTTGACGGAGTCGAGGCCGCGGCGTTTCTTACGAAAGTCATTGCTTACCTCGAAGACCCGGCCATGATATTCATAGAGAGCATGTGAAGGGCTTAAAGATGCCTATTTTTTTAAAGTGGCCTTCGCGTAAATCTTTTCTCGCTCCAGCGCGATAACGCAGAGCGGCATCAGAATTTTATCTTACCATTGGCAGAGGTCTTCCCTTCCTTGGCGGAAAGTAGTTTTCATTTCCAATAATGCGCCACGGCGGCGGAGTACCGTTAAAAGATAAATCATCGACGCTCTGTTTATTTTCCGATAGAAGCACATCCGGCTGGGTTTTTATTGCGTTACTCAGGTTATATTCAGTTGAGGAAGGGAGATTTTTGTACCAATCGTTCGGGAACCAATTATCTTCCGGCTTGGGTAGTACGCCCATTACATAGCCCGGCGCATAAGCATTTAATATGTCAAAAGCGCTGTCCATGCAATTTCTATTTATAACGCTGTACTCTAAACCGCTGACCCAAGCGCTCATTTCATCTGCGAACACGGGGTTTGCGCTCACGTTCGCGCCGACGTTCAGAAGCTTTACGTTGTCATATTCCGCATTCAGCTTCTTCATGTTTTCAAAAATAACCATCACGTCATTCAACCCGTTTACTTTCCTGCTCCAAAAACCATTGAACACCCCCTGCCAGCCCGGACCTTCCACTGCCCCGACGCGCCACGAACCGTCAGAATGTTCGTACCCCCACCCCACGTGTCCGCAGTTAAAAGGCCGGTGATGACAGACCGCCACTATTGCTCTCAATTTTTCAGCAGGCATTAAACGCTCCTCTTCAGATTGAGGTTTTATTAGCTCTCATCCCAGACAAATCATGATGTCATTTCACTTGAGCCATGATGTCAATGCGCCTGCTTTCGTATGACTTCTGAAATTCCTCGGTAAATTGTTTGGCCATGCTCTCCTTTAACTTAGCTTCAAGGCCGAATTTTTTAGCAACGTCCGAGTTCCACCAATTGCCGTCGCCGGTTGCAGTAAGTTGCACCTCCGAAGGCGGCACCTGCGCGCCGTTCAAATAAACGACTAACGGCGGGTAAGCTTCAAGCCATAAACGCATACGCACCTGACCATTGACATTGTAATGTTCGTTGCCTAACAGCACTGGAATCTGCAAATACATATTGAATGGAACAAACACGTCAAACACCCTCTCCCATTCCGGGCGTCCTTCGCCAGAAAGGAATCTGACCGTACAAGAACTAATGTTCGCGGTTCCCGTGGCTTCTTTTGTGTTGATGGGCACCTGACG
Organism: bacterium; assembly: GCA_004298725.1. Classification (GTDB taxonomy): domain Bacteria; phylum Desulfobacterota; class GWC2-55-46; order GWC2-55-46; family GWC2-55-46; genus SCQA01. The sequence goes on along the minus strand of SCQA01000147.1, from coordinate 183 downwards.
GACAAAGGATTTGTCTAATTCTTTTTTCAGCCGTTGTTCAGTAAAAACATTTCTTAAAAACTCCATGCCAAATTGAGGAAAAGAAATTTTTTGGCTCATCACAACCTCCTTAGCTTCCCAACAAGTATTATAAAATATTTTTTATCTTTCCAGCCCTTATTTAAATGACATGCTTCGTAAAAG
>SCQA01000018.1 GCA_004298725.1 bacterium | reverse complement strand
TATACCCGCATACCTAACGCCCTCCGCGCTGTTAGCGCGGAGGGTTTAAAGTTGCACTGCTTCACGTCATAATGTGGCGTAATTGTTAAAACTGAACAGAACGTCCCGCAGACTTAAGAATATCTAAAGCCAATGGCTGAACACCTTTAACAACACAGGCAAATGCCAAATAGCACGGCATAAAGAACCGGCCAGCCTGCTAAATAAGCCTATGCGCGGCGCTCCAACTTACTTGGCGGTCTTCTTCTCGATATAGTCAACGGCGTCTTTAACCGTCTTTATCTTCTCGGCGTCTTCATCAGGTATCTCTATTGAAAATTCCTCTTCAAACGCCATTACCATTTCAACGGTATCAAGCGAATCCGCGCCAAGGTCTTCAACAAATGACGCTTGAGAAGTTACTTCGTCCTCGGTTACGTCGAGCTGATCAACAATAATCTTTTTTACCCTGTTTTCTACCGGCGACATCTGCGTACCTCCTGAGTGATGATATATTCAAAATTTTACGATAAACGCGAAAGTTTTATTGTATAACACCTATGCGCACAGTTGTCAATCGCATACCTCGAAAATCAAACACAAAACTTATAAACGAAGATAACAAGGCTCAGGCTTATACGTCGTCTATAACACGCCTATAACGACAAGACAGTTGTCAATCGCATACCTCGAAGACTACAACATAAAACGCACCGATTATTGACATCCGTGACAAAACTCAACCTGATATGTTGCAAGCCGCATATACGCAACATTAAACAGATTTGCGATAAAATTCAAAATTTGGCCCCAACAGCCAAACGCGGCAATTACCGCGCTTTTTACATATACATTCCGCCGTTTACATTCATTACGTGGCCGGTTATGTAGCCTGCCGCGCTTGATGCCAAAAAAACCACGCACATCGCAATGTCCGTCGGCCCGCCGAGCCTGCCAAGGGGTATCTGGGCAAGGAGCTTTTCCTTTACGTCCTGCGGCAGAGCGTCGGTCATGGCTGTTTCTATAAAGCCCGGGGCCACCGCGTTGCAAGTGATATTTCTCGAAGCCATCTCGCGCGCTATGGTCTTCGTAAGCCCTATAACTCCCGCTTTGCTCGCCGAATAGTTTGCCTGCCCGGGGTTGCCGGTTATGCCTACTATGGAAGCTATATTTATAATACGCCCCCACCGCTGTTTTGTCATGTACTTTATGCAGGACTTGGCGCAATTAAAAGAACCTTTAAGATTTACGTCAATAACGGCGTCCCAATCAGCCTCGCTCATTCTCATTAAAAGGCCGTCTCTGGTTATGCCCGCGTTATTAACCAATATATGCAAACCCTGAAGCTCGGTAAAGACGCTCTGGGCCATTTCATCGGTCTGCTTCGGGTTGGTAACGTCAACCTTGAGAGCCATGGCCTTTCTACCCATGTTAGTAACCTCGTTGGCCGTAACCAAGGCGTTTTCGTAATTTACGTCAACAACGGCCACGTCAGCGCCGTAGGAAGCGAGCTTTAACGCCGTTGCCTTGCCAATGCCCTGCCCTGCGCCTGTTACCAGCGCCACTTTACCGGATAACTGCATCTCTCCTCCTTTTTAATCTCTATTAGAGTGGTTGTTAGCAGTTGTTGGTGGTTAGTCAGGTCTCACTATTCACCATTCACTTTAAAAAACTTGCTACCGCAGGCATATCAGCGGCATCGGATAAATTCGCCACGGCAATCTCCGCGTCTATGCGCTTTACAAGACCGGTAAGCACTTTACCCGGGCCTATTTCAATTATAAGGCCTACGCCTTCAGCCTTCATCTTTAATATTGTATCAACCCACCTTACGGGCGACGTCATCTGCCGCGTTAAAAGCTCACTAACCCTTGAAGTATCCGACAAAGGCTCTGCCTCAACATTAGTTACCACCGGCGCGCTGAACTTGCCAAAGTTAGTCTTTTCAAGCTCAAGCCTTAAACGCGAGGCCGCGCCCTCCATAAGAGGCGAATGCGACGGCACGCTTACCGGAAGCTCTAAAACGCGCTTTGCGCCTTTTGCCTTTGCAAGGCCGGCGGCAACGCTAACCGCGCCGGCATGGCCGGATATTACCACCTGCCCGGGGCTGTTTATGTTTGCTGGCACAACCGCCAAACCATCAACAGAGGCCTCCTTGCAAATTTCGGCAATTACGCCGACATCAAGGCCCAATATGGCGCACATTTTGCCGGTGCCCGTTGGAACAGCCTCCTGCATGAACTTTCCGCGAAGACGGACAAGTCGTAAAGCGTCTTTGAAAGGTATAACCTCTGCGGCAACAAGCGCCGTGTATTCGCCAAGACTGTGGCCTGCGAAGAACGACGGAGACAAACTAACCCCTGCCAAATTCTCTTTTAACGCGCGCAGGGCCGCTACGCTTGCCGTCAACAGCGCCGGTTGCGTATTCTCCGTTGAATCAAGCTCCGCTGAAGGCCCCTCAAAACAGAGCTTTGCCATATCAAACCCGAGGGTAGCGCTTGCAATATCGAAAGCCTCCTTCGCGGCCACGGAGCTTTCACAAAAACCCTTTGCCATGCCCACGAACTGGGAACCCTGCCCGGGAAAAATAAAAGCCGTTTTTTTCATGAATTAACCATTGTTTATAAACTTAGTTTAGCCAAATATACATAAGGTTAACGTTTAAGAAACCTCTGATAGATTCTTTTGTGCAGTCAAAAGGTATCGGGTATCAATTCTGAGATGTCTTTTCCGACACCCGTTACCTGTCTTTTCCTCACCTTTACCGCTCACCCTACCCTCTCCCACAAGGGGAGAGGAGAAAAAAAGAAATTAATCAGATCTTCCTTAGCTTAATCGTACTTACCACCTAAGCACGGCTGAGGCCCATGTAAGCCCTCCGCCAAACGCCACAAATAGTATGATGTCGCCTTTTTTCACCCTGCCGCCTTTTACAGCTTCGTCAAGCGCGAGGGGTATTGAACCTGCCGATGTATTGCCGTATTTTTCAAGGTTCATAACTACCTTTTCATCAGGCAGGTTCATGCGTTCTTTCATGGCCTTTATTATCCTCATATTGGCCTGATGCGGTATAAAAAGGCTGATGTCGTCGCTGTCAAGGCCGCTGGAGGCGAGAGCTTCTTTTACGGCCTCTTCCATCGTCCTTACGGCTATTTTGAAGGTCTCGTTGCCGTTCATTTTCAAATACGGCTTTTCCGCGCACTTTTCTTCAAACCTGCTCGGCTGTACCGGGCTGGGGGCGTAGAGCATCTCCCACCCTCTGCCGTCAGAATGCGTGTGGCTTGAAAGCAGGCCATGATTGCCTTTTTCACCGGAAAGCACCACAGCCCCGGCGCCGTCTCCGAAGAGCACGCAGGTTGCCCTGTCGCTCCAGTCAACTATGCGAGAAAATTGATCCACGCCTATGACAAGCGCCTTTTTAGCGCCGCCTGTTCTTATATACCTGTCCGCGGCGTCAAGAGCGAATAGAAAACCCGAACACGCGGCAGACACGTCAAAGGCCGGAGCGCCCGGGCACAGCCCAAGCTCGGCCTGCACAAAACACGCGGTTGACGGAAACGTCATTTCCGGCGTTACGGTGCCTACCACTATAAGGTCTATGTCTTTGGGGTTTACGTCGGAGGACTTCAGCGCGGCCTTGCCTGCCTTGACCGCCATTTGGGTTGCGCCGCCGGTTACAGAGACTCTGCGCTCCCGTATGCCGGTCCTTGTGGCTATCCAAGCGTCGGTGGTGTCAACTATGCCTTCAAGATCAAAGTTTGTAACGACCTTTTTCGGCGCGTATGAACCGGTGCCAAGCACCCTTGACCTCAACATGCCGCTATTCTCCTAAAGCCGCGTCCTGCGAGCGCGCCGCGAGCTTCATAAGGTCGCAGTTTTTTTCCATTTCCTCGGAGAGACGGGTATTTACATTGTTCTTGGTGAATTCGTACGCCCTTATCACGGCGTTTTTTATGGCGGTGGGGTTGCTTCTGCCGTGGCTTATCATGCAAACTCCGTCCACTCCAAGAAGCGGCGCGCCGCCGTACTCGGCGTAATCAACCTTCTTCTTCAATTTTTTGAAAGCGGTCTTGGCAAGGAAATACCCGATTTTTGACGGTATGCTCGCCATTATCTCTTCCTTAAGCATGGAGGTAACTGCGTCCACAAGCCCTTCAGAAAGCTTTAAAACGACATTTCCGACAAAACCATCGGCCACCACGACGTCAACGTCGCCGCGGTATATGTCCCTTCCTTCGACGTATCCTATGTAATTTATAGAAGTCTTTTTCAGAAGGGCGTTGGTCTCGCGCGTAAGCTCATTTCCCTTGCCCTCCTCCTCTCCGTTGGATAAAAGGCCGACTCTGGGCCTGTCCTTGCCGAGCATGCACCTTGCGTAAACTTCGCCCATCAGCGCGAACTGCACAAGGTGAAGCGGCTTGCAGTCAACGTTGCCGCCAACGTCAAGAAGCACGGCGGGATCTTTCTTGGTAGGAAGGGTAACGGCTATGGCAGGCCTGTCAACCCCGTCAAGCTTTTTAAAGAGAAACATGCCGGCGGCCATTGCCGCGCCTGAGTTTCCGGCGCTAACGACCGCGCTTGCCTCGCCTTTTTTTACAATGTCAAAACAGACCCTTAAAGACGAGTCCTTTTTTCTGCGTATGGCCTTTGCCGGAGATTCATCCATGGCAACGACCTCTGACGCGTGCCTTACGGTAATTTTAGCGTTGCCGCCGGCGCCAAGCCTTTTAAGCTCGGCCTCAACCTTTTCCCTGTCGCCTACAAGTATAATCGGTATGTCGAGTTCATCCGAGGCCTGCACACTGCCTTCAACAACCGCCGCCGGGGCATAATCGCCGCCCATTGCGTCAACAGCTATCTTCATCATTAATGGTCAATCCGTATTAAATGTCGCCGGGGCCCTTTTGCCGCCGTAAAAAACCAGCGCCGCTAAGCGCCGGTTAACGTCAAAGTAAAACACCGGGGAATTAAACCGTGTGCCCCATAAATTCAAATAGGGTGAGCGTTGCCCACCCTGCCGGACTCGGCCCCGGGCCGGGCAAAAAACAAAAACACCGTATAAAACGGCGCTGTGCCTGACCCTCAAGCGGCATTGCCGCCTCTTAGAGCGCGTCTTCCTTCTTTATTACGGCACGGCCATTGTAATAACCGCAACTGCCGCAAATGTGATGCGGCCTTTTCGTCTCGCCGCACTGCGGGCATGAAGCCGTGGCCGGCTTAATCAGCGCGTCGTGGCTTCTTCTGTTCATTCTCTTGCACCTTGAGTGCCTTTTTTTGGGGTTCGGCATCTTACTTACGCTCCTGTGGTTTTAATAAGGCTTATTTTAACTTGAATTCCTTCAATTTTCCGAAACTTGAACCGGCCTTATCTTCAGGCTTACAATCACACGCTCCAGCGCTTAAATCCTTGCCGCACTTGGCGCAAAGCCCCGGACAGCCTTCCGAACATAACGGCTTAACCGGAGCTTCAAGCGCTATCTGTCCGATAAGAAGCTCGTTAACATCAAGCTCCGGGCCGTCAATATAGTTTATTTCAAGGTCGTCCGTGGTCAATTCTTTTTCACGTTCGGCCACGGTGCCGCGCACAAAGTATATGGAAAAACGGCTTTCAATGTCCTTATCAAACGGCTTGAGGCAACGGCTACACACAAACCCCACGCGAGCGCGTAAATCTCCCTGCACAAAGACCCTGCCATGGGTGCCATTTACGTCCACATGCGCCTCTACGGGCGTGGAAAACGTAAAATCAAGCCCTTTGGCAAGCTCTTCAAAATCCTTGCCCCCGGCTGAAACGTCAAGCGAGAGGCCATCTTCCGGAATATCGTCAATCTTTATCTTCATCTTTAAATAAATAGCCTATATAAAGACTTTTAAGTATACAGGAAAGCCCTGCATATTGTCAACATTAAATCCTTTGACTACAATTTTCTTGACTAAGAAGAGCTTTTAAATTAAATTATTTAATCAGTTAACGCGCCAGATGGCGCGTTAACAATCAATTCGTCAAATTCCTGCTTGGGGGATCGTCTAACGGCAGGACAACGGGTTCTGAACCCGTTTATCTAGGTTCGAATCCTAGTCCCCCAGCCAAAATCCTGATTTAAAAATTAAAGCAAGAAATATGCAAGGCAAGCCATTTTTCTTAAACAAAATAATAGGGTAGCCATGCCTCGGCTACTGCGTTTCCAGCAACAGGAGAAATATTCAAATTTTCTCTTTAGGCCAAGTTTTTATTCGTTAAATTAACAGGGGGTTAGCCATTCTAAGGCTAACCCCCTGTTTTTACTTCATTGATAAAGCCGCTTTGCTATGAACCAAAAATTGTTTAAGGTATCTTACAAAAGCGGTATTATTGCGTTAGCATATGCCAACGCGCCGTCCGCGTTAGGATGCCCAACTGAAGCGCGCGTGCATACCTCAAAATTAGTGCGGTTGCCTGCGGCAAAACAGGCCGTTGCCCTCGGCCCGGAAACAGCGGGGCTGTCCTCCGGTGTAAGATTCGCGTGGATGCCGTAAATCCACGGATTTGGCGCAAAAACAGCGTTTTGCGGCCCGAATGGAGGCAGTGCGAAAAATATTCTCGGAGCGGCGCCAAGCGCCGCGTTAACGCTGTCCACCGCACCGCGAAGCGCGTCATTAGCCGTTTGAGCGAATGTGGCGCAATTTTCCACAATTCTCGCTTTGGTTGCTTCGGCAATAATTCCGCCGACAATGGCTCCTGGTATTGAAGCGATGTCCAAACCAAGCGCTATGAATAAAGCGTCCATAAGAAGCAGGTTGCTTTGATCGCTGATTATCTGATAATAACCTGTTACTATTATCCTTGCGTTAGGAAATATCGCAGGGGCGCCCGGTCTTGATACCGCCATTTGCGTTAACATAGTTATCATGTCATCAAGGCAAGATTGCCTTGTCATGTTTCGCAGGTCGTTTACCTGCGTGAGCGGGTTAAGTATGGTCTGTACGCCGACGTCATTTATTCCGCCGTCGATAAGTATCAGGTCCACTCCGTCGGGAGAATCGGTAAATGACGCGACTTGCTGCGCAACGGTCGGAAATGACGTGGGAACTTCTCCATTAAGCGCCGGCTCCGTAGCGGTATTGCCGATGCCGAGGATAGCGCCAGAATGAGCCATTACGTCCCTGTACACGCCGATATTGCCTACCCTTGCCGTAACGGCATTAAGCACGCGGTCATAAAACTTTTGAGATTCTTCAAGCCCCTGCCCCCATGCAATGGAGTCGCCGAATACAAGCATTCTGTATGTTTCTATAATACAGGCGAGTTGGTTGGACGCTGTGCCGTCGGCAAGCAGAACCTTAACAGCGGCGGTTTCGCCAGAGGCATTTCTTGTTATGGAAGCCGGACGGATTAGTTGAAACTCGATTGTGTGCGAGTTTATAAAATTAACATTGGGCATGTCCTGATCATTAACGCGCACTCTGGCGCCTGGCGCGAACCCCGTGCCTATAAGCCTTACAGTAGCGCCGGGCATGATTCTGCCGGAAGTTTGTATGGATGATAAAGCCGGCGTTACATAAAGGGTGGCGTTATTAGACAGCGTTCCATCGGTTTGACGCACCTGCACGTTGTGAGTGCCGCCATTTACATTAGGCGCTTGAAACGCGGCCTGCGTATCACTCGCAATAGTTGCCGCGCAGTTTACTCCGTCAACCATTATTACGTCCGTATGTGTAAAATTTTTGCCGGATACGCTTACTAAATCGCCTTCTTTTGCCATAAGCGGCGACAACATGATAATAGCGGGCTGTAACAGTTCCCTGCGAAAGTCGTCCACCTGTACTGGTTGTATAGTGATAACGCCGTGAACGCCGCTTTGGCCTGAGGCTCCGGCGGACGCCGGTTGCCCAATCGGCCCGGCTGAACCCGCTGTTCTTACTTCGCCATGTGCAGGCTGACAGCCGTGAGAATTATCGCCGCGTTGCCCGCCTTGCCCGCCCGCGCCAGGTGTTCCCGGTATGCCGCCGGATCCGCCGGATCCGCCGTCAACAGTTATATAAACGCCTTGCGTATAGTTATTTATTACAGTTTGAGGCGCATAGAGGCTGAAGTTGCCGCCGTTTCCGCCATTGCCGCCCTGCCCTCCGCTACCGGCCTGGCCTCCGGCGCCGCCGTCTCCGCCATTACCGGGTCCGCTGGCGCAAAACCACCCTAAGGAATCAAGCGCATCCGGCTTTCCAGGCGCACCGTCGCCGCCGTCTCCTCCATCTTGCCCGTCCTGCCCTTTGCAACCATCCATGCCTTTAAGATCAAATGCCGGACGTCCGGACATATCAAGAAGCCAGATTTCAATATCCGGGGCATTATCTCCGTTATAGCCTATGTTGCCGGATGCGCCAACCGCACCCTGCACGCCAGGGCCTGGCTTTGCCAATGTTGTTGATATAGGCTGTGCCGGAGGTTTAGCGGGCTTATCATGGTTTCTTACAGGCACATCCAACGTGGGGCGTTCCCATGTAAAAGTGACGTCATTTCCCACGGTAAGTTTTTCTGTAATAATAATAAGTTTTTTATTTGGATATTTTAGTATAACGTTTGTTCCGTCGGCAAAGGATATCCATGATGCCGCCCAATAAGAAACATTTAGCGGGAATGAACGACGCGCTAAAAACCTCGGACGAGGGTCCGGGGAAACCGGCGCCGGATAAGGCATTGCCTTTATTTTTATGGCTGTGCCGCCTATGCTTAAAAGGTTTTTAACAGGCGTGTTTCTTGAAATCTGATGCGCGGCTTGAAATGTCGTCTCCCCGTCGAATATTACAGGCAACGGTTTAGTAAGGCCCGGCTGAGGCACGATATTACCAGACAGTGAGAGCTTGCCAAGTCCGGATAACTCATTTACCCCCCATGCCGAGAGAACGGCTTTATGATTTTGAAGCCTCAAAAGGGTTTCGTTTGTTGCGGACGTGACTGGCGGAACAATCGGCTTTATCGGTATGAACTTTGTGGCCAAAACAAAAGTACGCGATAAAAAATCAACTGGCGGCATGGCTTTTTCTCCTTTTAATTTAATTTAGCAACAAAAACAGTTCAATTATATGCAAACAAACTATCACATTAAAAATGTTTTTCAACAAAAATAAGCGTAAATCCATAAATTATACGCAATTAAAACACTAATATAATCTAAAACACGATAAATGCAACTTTATGTTTTTATCTTAATAAAGCCGGCTATTATCTTAAAATCATGTATCTTAATTTAAACAAATAAAGAAAATACGTTTTCATGGGAAAGGTAACATCGCCAGTTCAATAACGAAGTGCAACACTTGGGAGAGCAGAAGGATTATGACATATTCAAGCTGTTATAATACAAAATGGCAGGTTCAGCAATAAAACAAGCGGTCTTTTACGGACGGAGAGAAAAAAGATATGCTTAAAAACAACAACGCGGCCTTATAAAAGGCCGCGCCTTGTAAACATCACTTCAACAACCGGCTTTCTTGCCTACGCGCAGTACGCACGCGCTTTCAAGGAGAAAGAACGCCCCCTTGCAGGAAGTTGACGCAGTGCCATCCGCGCCTTCCCATAAGCCGCTGTCGGAACCCTTAAGCAAGTCATCAAATGTTAGTATTTCCATTAAGTCCATCTTTTCAGCCATATTAGTCTCTCCTTTAAGTAACGGCTAAGCGCACTGGAAAACCCGCCATCAGGCATACCGTGCGCTTGTTTTACAGCCGTCACTCATATTATACAAGAAACACGTTAAAAGAAGATTAGCCGCAAATTGAATTTCATTCATTATTTTTTAAGGGTATTTTAAAACCTGCGCGCTACAATACTCCGGTTGCGCGTAGGCACGCTTGCCGTTTATAAACACTCCGCGCAAATCTCGGGTAGAAATAAGCTCTATCGCCAAACTGGAATGAATGCTGTCGTTTATGGACAAATCATACAATTCTGGTATCTTTAAAGGTAGCGGAACAACAAAAAAATGCTCACGACACGGCTTTTAGAATTCATAATAATACCCTGCACCTTTTGCCTGATTGCTATTTTAGCCGTAACGGCAACAGCGTCGCAACCTAAGCCAATTGCCCTTTCGCACAAAATAGCGATTACCGTCAACCTGAAAGAGCGCGCAATTATTGGAACGGACGCTATAACGCTTAATGAAACCGGCGGCACTGCGCGCCTGCTCATCAGAAAAAACTCTACCGTTTATGCAGTTGAATCCAACGGCAAACGGCTCTCATACAAGACGATTCCTCTTGAGAATTACAATGAAATACTCATAACCTTGCCGGAAAGCGGCAAATCCATAACGGAATTAAACATGGCTTTTGGCGGAACATTCCAATCAATAGAAAGCGCGAGAGGCAACATAACGCGCGGAGTTGCCTTTGTTGACGACGGCGTAATCGGCGACGAAGGCGCGTTTTTGCCGTCCTCCTCGCTCTGGTATCCGCAAACTGACGACGCCGTCTCCGCCAGCGACCTTACAATAACGCTCCCTCATGGTTTTTCATCGGTAAGCGAGGGCGAGCTTGCCAAACTACCGCCAGCTTCAAACGGAAGCGGCGTACAAAACCGTTGGAAAAGCACAAAGCCGCTTCGCGGGCTTGACCTCGTCGTCGGGCGCTACATCGCCGAAAAAGAAACTTACAAGGGCATTGACATCTATACGTATTTTTTTAAAAAAGACGATGAACTTTCACGTCTCTATATTGAAAAAACAAAAGCGTACCTTGACTTTTACAACGGCCTTGCGGGAACGTACCCGTTCGGCAAATTCGCCGTGGTGGAAAGCTTTCTGCCTACCGGTTACGGTATGCCGTCCTTCACGCTTCTCGGCTCGTCCGTAATACGCCTTCCGTTCATACCGGACACGTCGCTTGGCCACGAGATAGCCCACAACTGGTGGGGTAATTCCGTCTTTGTTGACGAAGCAAACGGCAATTGGTCCGAAGCCATAACCACATATACTGCCGACTACCTCTACGCGGAAAAAAAGGGCGCAAATGACGCCCGCGACTTCAGGCTTAGCAAGCTTCGCGGCTACAAAAACTTCGCGGGTGAAGACGCAGTTTCACTGAAAAACTTTTCCGATTCAACGACCCCGACAACAAGGGCGGTAGGGTACAACAAGGGCGTAATGGTCTTTCATATGCTGAGAAACGCGCTCGGCAACGAAACATTCGCCGGCGGGCTTAAAGAATTCTACTCGAAAACGGCCTTTAAAAAAGCCTCTTGGCAAGACATTCAAACGGCGTTTGAAAAGGCGTCCGGCAAAGACCTTACATGGTTTTTCACCCAGTGGATTGAACGGCAGGGAGGCCCTGTAATTTCAATTGACGGCGTATCGTTGTCAAAAGAAGATACAGGCTACACCGTTAGATTTAATATAAGAGAACAAAAACCCGCTTACATAATGACCGTTCCTGTAATATTCGTCACTCACTCGGGTGTAATAAAAAAAGAAACTACAATATCTAAAGAAGAAAACAAGGCCGTGTTTGAGCTTGACTCAAAGCCTTTAACAATGGAGATTGACCCTTATTACGAAAACTTCAGAATACTTTCATCGGAGGAAATGCCGCCGTCTTTCGGCGCGTTTTTCGGCGACAAAAACGGCGTCATAATATTACCGTCCGAAAAAGCCTCAAGAGACCGCTACGTTGCTTCGGCGGGGCTGATTTCAAAAGACTTCGGCCAAACAATAATCTCTGACGACGACCCTCTGCTTGCGGACTATATTAAAAACAGGTCGGTATTTATCTTAGGCTCGGATGGTGAAAACCGCGCTTTTACAACCGCCAAAGCGCATTTTGAAGGCAGGCTTATTACAACTAAAGATTCCGTATCAATAAACGGCAAAGTTTACGGCCATGACGGCGCTTACGCCATTGCCGTGAAAAACAGCAACAACCTTGCAAAAACCGTATGTGTCTTCGCGGGCATTGCAAAGGGCGCGCAGGAAATGCTTGACAGCGCCAAACGGCTTCGCTATTTTTCAGAAGAGAGTTTTGTGGTATTTACCGGAGCCGGAAAGCCTGAAAAAGGGCAGTTCGGGGGCAGTCCCCCGCCCGGATACGTTTTTTAAACCATTCAGAAAAAAGGGATACCGCGATGACAAAAAAAACCGTTATTGCCGCAGTATTGCTCGCATGTTTAGCATTGGCGCCCCGCGCATGGGCCGTTGACGAAAAAACAAGCACGTCGCCGCCGGACGCGAAAAATCAAAAAGACAATAACAACACAAAAACCCTTGAAGCCAAAATAAAAAGCAACCGCGTATTTCTTAAGGCCGCGGAAAAGGTGGTGCGAAACGCGAAAAGCGGCGAAGCAGGATCATACTTCAAAAAAGCGCAAGGCCTTTTCGACGAAGCCATGACTCACTACGAAAGAGGAGAACGCCAGTTCGCGCTTGAAGACATATCCGAATCAACGCGCATGGCCATATACGCAATAACTCTTTCCACCTCGCCGGAAGACTCCATACGCGAAGCCATTATTGAAGAAGAAATGCTCATAAACGCCGAACACGAGCACCAGCAAAAAAAACGCCTTATAGCCAAAGGCACCGCCGAAGTGGAAATATTCATAGAAGCGGCCGAACGGCTTTTGAAGGACAAGCCTAACAAAGAATCAGCCAAACGGATTGACGCCACTAAAAAACTCCTTCTAAAAGCCAAAGAGTCTGCCGCTGAAAACCTTTACGACGACGCCCTTTGGGCAATTGACGAGGCTTACGGCCTTGCCACTCACAGCGTAAAGGACATAAAACAGTCACAGGGCGAAATAATTACATTTCCCAAAATAAAGTTTCACAATGAAGACGAGCGCTTCGCGTATGAGCTTAAAAAGAACGACACATATATATTCTTTGCCGAGCAGACCATAAAAGAGAACGACAAGGAAGGTACGCGCTTTTTTTTAAAAGCAATGGCAACGCGTTTTGATGCGCTTATAGCGCATCAAAACAGAGACATCTCGCAGGCCGTGGAAAAAATAATATCGTCAACATCACTGATGATAAAGGCGATACAAGCGCCGCCCGGGAAGTGACCACGGAGCGACGCCGCTAAAACCATTAGCAAACGTCTTTTAACGGAACAACCGCTTTTTCGTAGTGCGACACTTCTATGTCGCAATTACAACACAACAACCGCGAGGCTAACGCCTCGCACTACGAGCATCGTGGCGAACGATATTCACTACTCTAACTACAGGGCTTACTTCTTTCCCTATTTGATGTGAAATCAGGAGTTTCCTTCTTTCTTATTTGAATACGCAGAACGATTACGGCCAAGGGCGTCTCTCAGCGCCCTCTCTATCATCTTTTCCGCAACCTTTTTAATATCAGTGCCGTAAAATTCATTGCTCGCATTGCCTGCCTTTAACCTCAACATGGCTGATATGCGCGCATCAGGCAATTTTGCGGCAGTAATTTTTGAAAACGCTTTTTCGCGCCTTACTTCCTTTAAATCGCCTGCTTCTTTCGCGGACAGCCCTTCCATTGGTTTCTCATGTCTGCTTGAAACAAGGCCTGCTTCACCATGATGAATACACGTGACGCCATCACTAATTGACATTATCCACCTCCGGTTGAATATTTCGTTATAAGGCCCTAAGCTGAACAGATTACATATATTAACACGAAAAGATTACAAAACAAATAAAATTTATCATACCTGCAAACAAAATGTTGCGCCTTTAGCTCATTAATAATTGACGTTACAACTAATTACATGCAACCAATATAGCATACCGGCAAAAAGCTTGTATTGACCATGAATTAACGATGTAAACATAATTTCGGATGTATTTTAAAAAACTTTAGCAATCTGTCAGCTTTTTGCGATGAAAACGTCGGTCACGTCAAGTATTTTGTGTCACAGAAAAAGGGGTAGCGGTTCATTATTCTTATTTTTACGTGTAACGTAGTGCGAGGCGGTCGCCTCGCTGTTATGCGCCGCCAATTCATAATTACAACAAACGATGCAACCGCCTCACACTAACAAGATTCATAGCAAACCTAAAAATAGCGTTGTTGTTGACAGGCCAAACAGCTCTGTGTTAATTTATAAAGATGCCTGTGGTGGGCGTAGCTCAACGGTTAGAGCACTGGACTGTGACTCCAGGGGCTGGGGGTTCAAATCCCCTCGTCCACCCCAATTATCACAAAAGAAAAGGAAACTTACTTAAAATAAGTTTCCTTTTTTTATGTTTACTGACGCCCCCGCGCTTATTTACCGCCGCCACGCGCCCACCCCCTCCTATAAAGTGCTTTTGTATCTTGTGCTGACAGCCCCTTGTATGAAAAGATAAATACACTTGCCTTAAATTTAGTTTTCCCATGCTGAAACACACGAAACTCCGCACTGACGAGAAATCTTACAGATTGTCTCCGCCGGTAAAATATCACGTCTCATAACTCCTCACAGCTCCGGCTACCGGATAATTTTTATAGCAAACCCCGGCGTCCTGTGTTAGACTTTCTTAATTCAGAAAAAGGCTTTTTTTAGCGTCAAACCGCTATTTTTAAGACTGGCTCATACTTGTAAATATCGCAGAAGCTCTTGATTGAATATAATACCTATTACCATTTTCAAGATATGCTCGCAATAATCCAGCTTGCCGGTTTGCACTTCCGGCAGGCGGGCCGTTAACGCCGCTTTACCCGGCAATAAATAAGAAAGGACAATACCTGCTTGGCAAAAGACGAAAAAAAAGAACCCGTTATTGACACTGCCGAATCCGGCGCTAATTACGACGAAAAATCCATTAAAGTCCTCGGCGGCCTTGAAGCCGTGCGAAAAAGACCGGCAATGTATATCGGCTCCACGGGCGTTATGGGGTTGCATCACCTTGTTTACGAGGTGGTTGACAACTCGATTGACGAAGCGCTTGCGGGTTTTTGTAAAAACATTGACGTAACAATCCACGTTGACAACTCCGTAACCGTTGTTGACGACGGCAGAGGCATACCTGTAAAACTTCACCACGAAAAGAAAAAACCCACCGTTGAAGTGGTACTTACCGAGCTTCACGCGGGCGGCAAATTTGAAAACAAAGCCTATAAAGTATCCGGCGGCCTGCACGGCGTCGGCGTAACCGTTGTAAACTTTCTCTCCGAGTGGCTTGAAGTCGAAATAAAAAGAGACGGTCAGGTTTTTCAACAAAGATATGAGCGCGGCAAGGCCGTAACCCAGCTTAAAACCGAAGGCAAAACAAAAAAAACAGGCACTACCGTCAAGTTCAAGCCGGACTCCGAAATATTTGAAATTACCGAATTCAGCTTCGACACCTTAAGCCAGCGCCTTAGAGAGCTTTCTTTTCTTAACGCAGGAATAAAAATAACCATAAAAGACGAACGGAGCGACAAGTTCCACGAGTTTCAATACAAGGGCGGCATAGTCAGCTTTGTAGAGCACCTGAGCAAATCAAAAGAAGTCATACACCCGAAGGTCATTTACGTATCAGGCGAAAAAGAGAGCATCCAGATGGAAATAGCCCTTCAATGGACAGACTCTTACAACGAAAACGTCTTTTCCTACGCCAATAACATAAACACCACCGAAGGCGGCACGCATATGGTGGGTTTTAAATCGGCCCTCACAAGGACAATAAACAGTTACGCGTCCGGCCACTCGCTTTTAAAGGACGTAAAAGAATCCCTTCAGGGCGACGACGTGCGCGAAGGCCTTACCGCCGTAATAAGCATAAAACTGCCAAACCCCCAGTTTGAAGGGCAGACAAAAACAAAGCTCGGTAACAGCGAGGTTGAGGGCTATGTAAAATCAATTGTAAACGACAAGCTCGCCGCGTTTCTTGAAGAAAACCCTTCCGTGGCAAAAAAGATTGTTATGAAAGCCGTTGAGGGCGCAAGGGCAAGAGACGCCGCGAGAAGGGCCAAAGAACTCATAAGAAGAAAAGGCGCGCTCGATTCTTCGTCTTTGCCCGGAAAGCTCGCGGACTGTCAGGAAACCAACCCGGCGTTTTGCGAAATCTTCATCGTGGAAGGCGACTCCGCCGGCGGAAGCGCGAAACAAGGGCGCGACAGACGCTTTCAAGCGATACTTCCGCTAAAAGGCAAAATACTGAACGTCGAAAAGGCGCGTTTTGACAAAATACTTTCCAACGAGGAAATACGCACCATAATAACCGCGCTCGGTTG
>SCQA01000146.1 GCA_004298725.1 bacterium | reverse complement strand
GCCTGCGCAAAGCATCGCTCGCATACTGTCCGCCGCGATCCGAATGAAGGATTAGCCCTTTAGCGGGTTTGCGCTTCCAGACAGCCTGATTGAGCGCCCTTATGACAAGCTCCGACGTGATCCTGTCCGCCATTGCCCAGCCCACTATCCGGCGTGAAAATAAATCCAGCACCGTAGCCAGGTATAACCAGCCTTCTCGAGTCCACACATACGTTATATCCGAGACCCATATTTTATCTGGCCCCGCAGCCGTAAAACGCTTGTTAAGCAGGTTCGGCGCAACGGGCAGACTATGCCCGGAGTTGGTCGTCGCCTTGAACCTGCGCTTGGTTCTCGCAGCGATATTGTTTATGCGCATAAGCCGCGCTACGCGGTTAACACCGCAGACAAACCCTCTTTCGCGCAGATCATCAGTTATGCGCGGACTTCCGTATGCGCCGCGACCTGCCGCGTAAGACCGTCTGATCTCTTCTACAAGGCGCGCGTTGGCCTTATGTCTTACTGCGCCACCCGGTGGCCTGCCGTGCGCGTAATAGCCGCTCCTTGAAACGCCGAGAGTACGGCACATCGACTCTACCGAGAAAGCGGAGCGTTCCCTGTCCATGAACTCGTACTTCATTCGCGGTGTTTTGAGAAGATGGCCACTACTTTTTTTAAGATGTCACGTTCCTCTTTCAACCGCGCGTTCTCGCGCTCAAGCCGCTTAAGTTCCTCATCCTGCGGCTTTAAATGCCCTTTGCCGGGAAAACTCGCCACAGGGTCCTCCGAATACTGGTTCTTCCATCTTCGCAGAAGGTTCTCGTGTATATCAAGGCTCCGTGCAACCTCGGCTACCGGCCGTCCCGCCTCGGTTATCAGCCTTACAGCCTCAAGCTTAAACTCCTTGTCAAACTTACGATACTTCCTCGTCCCTTCCATCCGCCACCTCCGAGTTTTAGTTTATAACATTAACTCTTCGGTGTGTCCACAGAACCGGGGGAGGTGCAAAAAACCCCCTCTTAAAATAAGAGGGGGTAGGGGGAGTTAGCCGTTACCACAAAATGAAATTGCTTCGCAGAACAATGACAAACCATGAAATAAATCAGAGCTTCCTTATCTCGTTACCGGAGCGTCGCCGGTAGCGCTGATTTGTCCGCCGCTTACGCTTCTTGCGCCGCCCAGAGGCGTTATAAACGGCCTTGTCCAACGGTCTTTAGGATTAAACCCCGCAAGCTTGAGGTACTCGGCATATGTCCGTATCACGCGCTTTACATAATAACGCGTCTCGGAGTAAGGTATGTTTTCTATGAATTCATCAACGTCATCCGGCCTCGGCGCGCCCCAGCGAAGAACCGCGCGCGGCCCGGCGTTATAGCTTGCGATGGTAAGGACAAGGTCGTTCCCGACAAGGCGTGAAACATTGCCAAGGTACCATGAGCCAAGGCGTATGCTAACCTCGGGCTTGAAAAGGTCATTCGGGCCGGAATACTCAGCGCCTGCCTCTTTTGCCGACGCTTCGCCGGTTTTAGGCATTATCTGCATTACGCCAAGAGCGCCTACCGGCGATACCGCCTCGGGGTTAAAGCCGCTCTCTTCGCGCATTATCGCGGCCACGAGAAAAGGGTCAGCCGGGCCTTCCGGCGCGTTTTGTTTTATTGATTCGACAAGCCGCATAGGGTAGCCAAGCTCGTCTATCAATACGCAAGCGGCCTGACTTAATTCATCCGGGCCGCCTCCCATCAGCCGCCTGTACGCCGTAAGAGCGCTGGCGTAATCGCCGGCGTCCTGTAAAAGCCAGCCGATTTCCATGATGGCCGTTCTGTCGCCTTTATATTCGTCGGAGAGCAGGCCGAGTTCAGCAGACGCCTTTGAGTTCTGCCCTAAAACTATCAGCTCCGCCGCGGCCTGATACCGGCTCTCGAAAGATATGTCAACGCGGCTTTTCCCAGCATCGGCGCCGTCATCAGCGGTCACGTCCGTCTTAAACTCTACTCCAGCAGGAACTTGTTTAACCGGGCCGCCCGCACCGGAAATACTTCCGGCAGGCACGCCCGCAAGGCGCTCCTCGGAGAGCTGGCAATAATAAGACTTTTTGTCAATGCCGCATGTCAACTCATACGCCCCTGCCGCGTCGTCAGTTCTACCAGACTTTTCGGATGCCCTTGCGTACCAGTAAACCATCTGAGAACGCATCCTCGCGGGTTTTACATTCTTCTTAAGCGCGGGAGCGAACGCCTTAATAGCCTCGTTGTAATTGCCCGCCAAATATTCAGCCCAACCTGTTTTCCAGTATGCTTCAACAACCGAAGGGCTCTCGCTGAACTCGCTTATTATGCGCCGGTAATACGCGCCGGCCTTTGCGCGCTCGCCACTATCATCGAAATAATGTCCGGCAAGAAGCAATACACCGGCAAGTTCAGGCGAATCGGGCGCTCTTTCTTCAAGCCGTTTTTCAATCTTTAAAAGAGACGCGATATCGTCGCGCCGCACCGCGGCGTAACCCATGTAATAAAGCGCCTCCGCCTCGTTTTTCGCGTCCGGTTTGCGTTTTAAATATTCCGAAAGAACCTTTTCCGCGCCGTCAAAACGCTTTTGCTTTATTTGGGTAATTGCCAACTGCACTGCGGCGCTCTCGGCCACGGCGTCGTTGCCGCACTTTAAAAGCTGAGAAAATTCTTTGGCGGCATCAACGTAATGCGCTCCGTCAAGGAGCCTTTTTCCCCTGCTAAGCCTCTCCTCCGGGCTAATCCACCTGAACGCTACGCCCGAAGCCTTTATTTCACCGACTAAAACCAGCGCCTTTTTAGCGGCTATGTGCGACGGATAGAGAAGTATCAGGCGTTTAAGCGGGCCTACGGCGGCGGCCGGGTCGTTAAGGCTTAATGATAACTCCGCGCTCCTGTACAGCGCCTCCGGCAGTAGCTTATGCTGAGGGTATGAGTTTACAAAGCCTTTTATGGAATCCAACGCTTCGACGAGCCTTCCGGCCTCGGAAAGGACCTGCTCCCTTTCAAAGAGCGCAA
>SCQA01000145.1 GCA_004298725.1 bacterium | reverse complement strand
CGATAACTTCCGTAAATCTTCTGTCCATATTAAATTCGCCGCCCTCTTTGCCGGCTATTAACTTCCGCCGGAACACTTCGGTATTGCTTTATTATGCGGAATACTTACCGCAACTATTCACTTTCTTCGTTCTTTTTTATGCTGTTTAAAACCTTGCCAATGCGCTCGGAGTACGCAAGCGAATCGTCATACTCAAATTTTAATTGCGGTATATGCCTCAAATCAAGGAGTTTGGCAAGCCCCCGCCTTACATAACCGCTCGCGTTATTAAGTCCGTTGCGGCTATCCGCTATTTCAACATCGCTTCCTATCTGACTGAAGTAAACGGTGGCTTCTTTAATATCAGGGCTTGTTTTGACGTGAGTTATCGTAACAAAACCTATGCGTGGGTCTTTTATTTCACCCCTTAATATCATCCCGGCTATTTCTTCCTTGATTAAGTCGCCGACTCTGTCCGACCTCTTATAATTTTGAGCCATAAAATCGCCTTAAAAATTTATAATCTCCATGCGCCTATCAATTACCTCGGCGGTACCGAGGCTTACTACGTAATCAAAAACCTTGTCAAGCACGGAGTTCACAAACGCGTTATCATTGCCCACAGCCGATATGCCTATCTCCGCCCGTTGCCAGAGGTCGTTGCAACCAACTTCGGCTATAGAAACGTTAAAGCGGTTTTTGACCTTTTCCATCAATCCCTTAAGCACTTGCCTCTTGCCTTTAAGGGAGTTATTGCCGTGTATCAGCAAGGTTATGGTGCAAAGACCGGTTACCATAACTCCCCCTACCCACTCTTAAATTAAGAGGGGTTTGAAAAGATAAACTCCCTGCCACCTTAATCAAGAAGTATTAGTGAACAGTGGCGAGTGATTAACGACAAGGAATACAGATTCACTAACCACAACATACTAACAGACTTAGAGTTTTGCCGCCTCTTCCTTCTGCGTGTACATCTCAATAACGTCGCCGGCCTTTATGTCGTTGTAGCCCTCTATGGACATTCCGCATTCATATCCCGCGGCAACTTCCTTAACGTCTTCCTTGAACCTTTTAAGAGACGACAGCTTACCGTCGTAAATAACCACGTTATCCCTCACAAGGCGCACCTTTGCTCCTCGAACGGCCTTGCCATCAGTAACATAACATCCGGCCACTATGCCGACCTTCGACAAACGGAATACGTCCCTTATTTCGGCGTGCCCGGAGATTTCTTCGCGTACTACCGGAGAGAGAAGCCCTTCCATGGCGTTCTTTATGTCGTCGGCGAGGTTATAAATAATAGTGTAGAGCCTTAAGTCAACGCTCTCGGTCTCGGCAAGCGTCTGAGCCTTAGCCTCCGGCCTTACGTTAAAACCTATAATTATTGCGTTGGACGCGGCCGCGAGCATTACGTCGCCTTCGCTTATTCCGCCCACTCCGCTGTGTATTATCTTGAGTTTTACGGCCTCGGATGAAATTTTACCGAGCGTCTCGGTTAAGGCCTCAAGCGAGCCGTTCACGTCTGCCTTTATGATGAGGTTAAGTTCCTTGACCTCGCCTTTGTTTATTTTGTCGTACAGGTCTTCAAGGCTGACCTTGGCGGTTTTAAGACGGTCTTTTTCAAGGCTCTTTTTCTGCCTTATCGAGGCTATCTGCTTCGCGGTAACTTCATCTTTCACCACTACAAAGGCGTCGCCGGCCTGCGGCACGCCAGAAAGGCCGAGTATTTCTATGGGCATTGACGGGCCTGCCTCTTCAATCCTCTTGCCCCAGTCGCTTATCATGGCCCTTACTCTACCTGAATGCATACCGGTTACGAACGGATCGCCGACTTTAAGCGTGCCGTTTTGTATAAGCACGGTGGCAACAGGCCCCCTGCCCTTGTCAAGCTTCGCTTCTACAATTAAACCCCTTGCCGTAGCGGACGGACTTGCCTTAAGCTCAAGCACCTCAGCCTGCAAAAGTATCATTTCAAGAAGCTCTTTTATATGCAGGCCTTTTTTTGCCGATACTTCAACGAATATCGTATCGCCGCCCCAGTCTTCGGACTGAAGGCCGTGGCCGCTCAGTTCGTTCTTAACTCTCGTGGAATCGGCCTGCGGCAGGTCAACTTTATTTATGGCTACTATTATGGGTACGTTGGCGGCGCGGGCGTGGTTTATGGCCTCTATGGTCTGCGGCATAACGCCGTCGTCAGCGGCAACTACAAGCACGACAATATCAGTAGCTTTAGCGCCCCTCGCCCTCATGGCGGTAAACGCCTCATGGCCGGGCGTATCAAGGAAAGTAACGTCGCCTTTATCAAGGTGCACGTGGTACGCGCCTATATGCTGTGTAATGCCGCCGGCTTCGTCTCCGGCGACGTTGGTCTTTCTAATGGCGTCAAGCAAAGACGTCTTGCCGTGGTCAACGTGCCCCATTACCGTAACAACCGGCGCGCGCGGCGCCAGTTCGCCGGAAG
>SCQA01000144.1 GCA_004298725.1 bacterium | reverse complement strand
ATATATACTGTCAACGCACGGCATATTTATCGCAATCCGCGTGCCCGTGATGGAACACGACGGTAACTCCTCCAGCCGTGCACCCAAGTAGCACGTTATACGAGCAGTTTTCCATCTTGCACGCGCCTATCATAGCTTCGGCTGAAGGCGCGCCGCCCCTTCCTCCCCTTGATTTATAAAACGTAAGGCAAGCCGGGTGCCGCGCCTCGCCTATTGTAACGGCTATGGCATGGCAGGAGCTTACCTTGTTGTAAGCGCAATCAGAGACCTCGCAAAAAGATACCATTGATGTTTTGGCTTCCAAGCTGGCACACCTCCCCTTTCAGGCCTTTTACCGGTCAAAACCAATTATAAATGGCAAAAAACAACAAAAAACGCTTATTTTTAGAGAATTATGTTATGATTATAACCTTGTTAAAAACTTTGTCAAATGTGCACCGCGGCACCCGCTGACAATTATCATGTTCTCATACTGATAATGCGTGCTACATTTATAAAGTACAGCTATATGCGCACACGGCTTTACAAGGAGGCAGTATTATGTCCGAAGAAATTATAAAACTTGACCTGCGGGAGATACCTGTTTTTGAAAGGCACCCGAGAATATTCGACGCGTGGGAAGACCTTTCAGCCGGGCATACTCTTCAAATAACAAACGACCACGACCCAAAGCCGCTTCGCTACCAGTTCGAAGCCGAGCATCAGAACGCGTTTTCGTGGGAATACCTGAAAAAAGGCCCGGACGAATGGGTGGTTGACATCAAGAAGCTCCAGCTCGCCGTGCCCGAGGGCGAAGAGCTAAGGCTTCAAATTGAAGAAGCGCTGAAAGAAATACGTCCGTCTCTTCAGGCTGACGGAGGTGACGTAGAGCTTGTGAATATTGACGAAACCGAGCGGATAGTAACGGTTCGCCTTGCCGGCGCGTGCGGCGGTTGCCCGTCCGCTGGCATGACGTTAAAAGCCGGAGTTGAAAAGACCGTTAAAAAGTACGCGCCGTCCATAAAAAGCGTAATCGCTGAGTAAACTTAACGGCAAAGCCCTTGCGCGGCAAAAAGCGCGAGGGCTTTGCTCAGTTGCAGTTTTTACCGAGGCAGTCTTCCCTGAAGAGGCAGTTCAACTGGTCGCAATAGTCTTTGGCGGTTCCAAAACACGGAAAGTTGCCTTCCTTTGCCTGTATGGCCCTTATCATTTCCAGCTTCTTCAGCTTCTCGGCCTTAATGCCGAGGGTTTTAGCCATCTTCTTAACCTCTGTCAACTGCATACACGCCTCCTCCCTTTTATCAAATTCACAAAACAGCGTTAAAAACCTTCCAACCTGCCAATATGTTAATTAGGTCACGCTATCTCCTTTATGTCAAGCAACGCCCGTCATGCCCGCCTGAAAAACATCAGAAATTTCCGCCAATTAATGACAATGGCATTTTTTATAAAATATGCTAAACTTGTAACAATAGCTTGCGTATAAGCGCGGGACGTAAAAAAACGGTGCAAGGAGAACCAACATTGCGCCTTGAATTCGTAGGCGGAGCATCAACCGTTACAGGTTCGTGCTTTTATCTGAGGGTGAATACGCTTAACATCCTTGTTGACTGCGGCATGCACCAAGGCAACGGCGCCGACGCCCTTAATAAAAAGCCTTTTCCGTTCAACCCGAAAGACATAAATTTTGTAATAGTAACGCACGCGCACATAGACCACTCCGGCATGTTGCCGCGCCTTGTCAGGGAGGGCTTCAGAGGCAGAATACTCTCCACGCCGGCTACAGCCGACCTCTTAAGGCCCATGCTTTACGACTCGGCCAACATACAAGAGAGCGACTCCGAGTGGCTGAACAAAAAAGCCCTAAGAACGGGGCAACCGCCGGTATCTCCTCTTTACACATCCGGCGACGTAGACGCGACGCTTCCGCTATTTGAGGTGAAAGAATACGCTAAGGTCTGCCACCTTGGAGGCGGCGTAAAATACAGGTTTCTGGACGCCGGACACATTCTCGGCTCCTCAACGCTTGAACTGTGGTTCCAAGACAGCGAGCATGAAAAGAAGATTGTATTTTCAGGCGACATAGGCAAAAAAGGCAACCCCATAGTAAACGACCCGGCGCCACCGTCCGGCGCTGATTACGTGGTTATGGAGTCCACCTACGGCAACAGGGACCACAGGCCGTTCAAGGAATCCATAGAAGAGCTTGCCCGCGCCATAAAAAACACTTTTAAACGCGGCGGCAACGTTTACATACCGTCGTTCGCGGTTGGACGAACGCAGGACATACTCTACATACTCAACAACCTCGTGCGCGAGGGCAGGCTATATAAGGTTGACGTTTTTCTCGACAGCCCGCTTGCCGAAGAGGTTACAAGAATATACGCCTCGCACCCGGAATGTTTTGACGAAGAAGCGAGAACGCTCTTTAGAACCATGTCCACCGGCGATTCCATAAGGTTGCACTTCGTGAAAACCGCGGACGAATCAATGCGGCTTAACCGCCTCCGCTCCGGCCATATAATCCTTGCCGGAAGCGGCATGTGCGAAGGCGGGCGCATTAAGCACCACTTGAAACATAATCTCTGGAGGGCTGAATGCGGCATAATCTTCGTTGGTTATCAGGCGGAAGGAACGCTCGGCAGAAGGATAATTGACGGAGCAAAGGCCGTAAACGTCCTTGGCGAAGACGTAGCCGTAAGGGCGGCGATACACACAATAAACGGTTTTTCCGCCCATGCCGACAGGAAGGAACTTCTTGAGTGGTTTTCGCCGTTTAACGGCGCTAAGCAGGCATTTCTCGTGCACGGCGAAGAAAACGCCGGCGCTTCCCTCGCGGACGCCATACGGGATAAATTCGGCAAAACGCCGCAAAGGCCTAAAGACTCGGACGTTGTCGAGCTTTAAAGCGGAAGTTGCCGGCGGCAACTGCAACCCTCTTCGCGCCTTGAGCCCGTTGCCGCCTTACGCAGGTTATTTAATTTCGCTTTCATGCTTGGCGTAGCTCACCTTCGACCCCGCATCAAGTCAACGCCGCTTTTAGCCGCATATAAATCTCTTAAGGGTGCCATTAAAAAGAACGCTTCGCGCGCTTGGCGTTTTTACGCGGCAACAGGCTTTAAGGAAAACACGCATGGAGAACCCTGTAAAATTAGTGCCCTTTTCGCTTGAAGGCTTCAGATTAGCATTGCGCCTTGAGTGTGTAACAAGCGTTATTCAGGCTGTTGAAATAACGCCGCTTCCAAACGCGCCTGATATAATACTCGGCGTTATAAGCGTGCACGGCGACATAATGCCGGTTGCCGACCTCAGGAAACGTTTTGGCATTCGCACAAAGCCTCTTGCGCTTTACGACCATATAATCGTCGTAAAGACCAAAAAAAGAACCGTCGGCATAATCGCGGACAGAACCGAAGCGGTTGTTGAATGCACCGAGGCTGACGTTACGCCCGCTACGGAGCTGACACCAGGCTTAAATCAGGTTGAAGGGATTGTCCGCCGCAAAGACGGACTTATAATAATTCAGGATATGGACAAGCTTTTGTCGCTTGAGGAAGAAGCGTCGCTGGAGGCCGCGATTGAAAAATCAGGCAAAGGATAAAAACGGGGCGCCGATGACAGAGGTCATTTCAAAAGAAACCCTCGAAGAGCTTGGTGTTGCCATCTCGGCCGCGATGGGACTGAACTTTACCGAAGACCGCCTTGACGACCTCAGCCGGGGGCTTTCTTCAGCCGCGGGGGCTTTAGGGTTTGACGACGTCGGCAAATTCATTGAATGGCTCAAGGCAACCGAACTTGCGAAGAAACACGTGGAGGAGCTTTCAAGGCACCTTGCCGTTGGTGAAACCTATTTTTTCCGCGACAAGAGCGTATTCAAAGCGCTGGAAGAAAACATATTGCCGGCTATTATAAATTCAAAAGCAACCTCCGAAAAACGGCTTCGCGTATGGAGCGCGGCGTGCTCAACCGGAGAGGAAGCGTACTCCATAGCCATACTGCTAAGCAGAATAATTCCGGACATCGCCTCATGGAACGTAACCGTGCTCGCCACGGACATTAACGCTAATTCCTTAAAAAGCGCTGAAATAGGCATATACGGCGATTGGTCTTTCAGAAACACGCCAGAGTGGATTAAGGAGAGCTACTTCACTAAAACAACCGGCGGAAAGTTTGCAATATCCGGCCGGATAAAAAAAATGGTGCGGTTCGGCTATTTAAACCTTGCAACGGACGCATACCCGTCCATTACAAACAACACCAACGCCATGGACATAATATTTTGCAGAAATGTCCTGATGTACTTCGCGCCTGATACAACCAAAACAGTAATGGCGCGGCTTAATAAATCGCTCGTTGACGACGGCTATCTCTTGGTAAGCCCGGCTGAAGCCCCGGGACTTGTATCAGGCATATTCACGCCCAGAAACTTCGGCGAATGCACCTTCTACCAAAAGAGAGCGCCTGATAAAATAATTGAACTTGTTAAAGACAAACCTGTTTTGGAGCTTAACCGCGCGGAAAAACCGGCGATTGAAGCAACCGCGTTGCTAACCGCGGCGCGGCGTAAACGCCCCGGCGGCGCGTCAAAACGCCCTAATGCGTCAAAAAAAATCGCCGCGGGGCGCAACGCGTTCAAGGTTGCCGTTTTGCTCTTTGAAAAAGGGCTTTACTCGGAGTGCGTAAACGCGCTTACGGCCCAAGCGCAAAAAGGCCAAGCGATACAGGCTAACGAGGCCGCTCTGCTCGCGCGCGCTTACGCAAATAAAGGCCTGCTTGACGCCGCCCAGAAGTGGAGCGCGCGCGCCGCTCGCGGAGACAAACTGAACCCGGTTTATCATTACCTTAACGCGGCCATACTTGAGGAAACAGGCCGGACAGAC
Organism: bacterium; assembly: GCA_004298725.1. Lineage (GTDB taxonomy): Bacteria > Desulfobacterota > GWC2-55-46 > GWC2-55-46 > GWC2-55-46 > SCQA01. The sequence goes on along the minus strand of SCQA01000144.1, from coordinate 10,932 downwards.
GAAGCCGTAGCCGCGCTTAAACGCGTCATTTATATTGACAACGGCTTCACTCTCGCTCACTTTTCCCTTGGGCGCTTAATGCACAAGCGCGGCAACGCTACGGCGGCGCGGAGGCACTTCAGAAACGCGCTGAATCTGTTAAAACGCCTCTCCCCGGACGACATAGTACCGGAGTCCGAAGGCATGACGGCGGGCAGGCTCAGTGAAATTATAAGCGCCGAGACCGTATAAATTTACAGGATATTGCCATGACGGAAATAAACAAGAACACCGCTGACGCGGCAAGCGAGAAACTGCGAAGCATACTGAAAGAGCGGGCGCTTCGCGTGGCGGCATTACCGCAAACAAACATCCCTGCCGCAGAAAAGATGATGGAGCTGACGGAATTTACGCTCTCCGGCGAGAAGTACGCTTTTGAATCGGCGCATATACGCGAAGTGCGTCCGCTTGAACACATAACCCCGCTTCCGGGCGTGCCGGCGTTCATCCTCGGCATAATAAACGTGCGCTCGGAAATACTTTCGGTAATAGACCTTAGAAAATTCTTCGACCTGCCTGAAAAAGGGCTTACAAACCTTAATAAAGTGATAATACTCAGCTCGCCGGAGATGGAATTCGGCGTTTTGGCCGACGACGCTACGGGCGGCCGCGTTGTAAACGCGGACAACCTTGTAAAAACGCTTGTAACGCTTACCGGCATACGCGAAGAATACCTGATGGGCGTAACAACGGACAGAACCGCGGTGCTTGACGCGGGCAAGCTTTTATCCGACAAAAGAATTATCGTCCGCGAAGGCGTTGAAACATAAGCGTGCTTCTAAAAATTAGATTTTTTTCAAAGGTCGAGGCGGGGCGAAATAAGAAGCGGAGCAATGCTGATATGTTAGCATTTTTATTCCGCCCCAACGAAGAGATTGGGGAAAAGAACGTTTTTCAGAAGCACATTTAAAATATATTCATCAATAACGGGAGGGTGAGCCTTATGAAGTCGTTTATTGACATGCCGACCAGCATCAAATTTTTTATCGGCTTTGGCGTGGTCATCGCGCTTTTTATCGCCGTAATAATCGTGGCAAGCAAGGGAATATCAAACATTCAACAGACGCAAAACAGCATCGTCATCTCGGAATTTCCGGATACGAGAGACACCCTGATGATTAAATCGAACATAGACGACATGCGGGTGGCCTTGCTTTCCATGATGGCCGCCAAAGACCGCCCTGAAAAGGCCGCCCTTCACCAATTCATAAGGGAACGCTCCGAAGAACTGGCGCATGTAAAACAAACGCTTATAGAACGCAATAAGGACGAACCCCCGCTTCTTAAAATGCTTGAGGAACTAAACGTTGCAAACGAAGCCTTCAAACAGACGCGCGAAAACGAGCTTATACCTCTCATCTACGCCGGCAAAAACGATGAAGCAAAAAAACTCGCCTTCGGCATACAGGCAAACCGCTATGAGAAGATGCGCCGAATCATATTCGACATCAAAGATTACACGGCAAAAGAGACGAACCGGCACATGGTTGAGTCCGAGGCAAACGCCGGCGCCACCATTCGCTACTTTTTAATACTCGGCGCCGTAGCCGTGGCGGCAAGCATTTTCATAGCGCTTTTTTCAAACACTATAATAGCCAAGCCGCTTAACAGCCTTTCGACCATAGCGGAAAAAGTCGCCAGCGGAGACCTTACCGTAACCGTACCGGGAACGGACCGCTCCGATGAAGTCGGCGTGCTTGCCAAAACCATACGCGCCATGATTGAAAAACTGCAAAAAGAAACGCGCGAAATAACCGACGCCGTCAACATAATAGCGTCGTCCTCAAGCCAGATGGCCGCCACCACGGCGGAGCTTGCCTCCGGCACACAGCAAACGGCGGTGTCGGTAAGCGAAACGTCAACCACGGTTGAAGAAGTAAAACAGACGGCAAGCGCCTCCACTCATAAGGCGCGCCACGTGGCCGAACTCGCGCAAAACGCCACTCAGGTATCTCACGCCGGAGCGAAACTCGTCGCGGAAACGCTTGAAGGCATCGGCAAAATAAAGTCGCAGATGGAATACATAGCCGGAACCATAATAAAGCTCTCCGAGCACTCTCAAGCGGTCGGCGAGATAATCGCGGCGGTTGACGACCTTGCCGAGCAGTCCAACCTGCTCGCGGTCAACGCGTCCATAGAGGCGGCCAAAGCCGGAGAGAGCGGCAAAGGGTTTGGCGTGGTGGCGCAGGAAATAAGAAGCCTTGCCGAGCAATCAAAGCAGTCGACCCGTCAGGTTCGCTCCATACTCGGCGACATACAGAAAGCAAGTAGCGCGGCGGCCATAGCCACTGAAAGAGGAACAAAAGCCGTTGACGCCGCCGTGGCCCAATCCGGAGGCACCGGAGACGCCATACGCGACCTGTCAAAGAGCATAGCCGAGGCCTCTCAAGCCGTTTTACAGATAAGCGCGTCCATACAACAGCAACTTGTGGGCATGGACCAAGTTGCCGGAGCCATGACAAGCATAAAACAAGCCACGGCTCAAAACGCCTCCAGCACGAAACAGGTTGAAATAACCGTAAGAAACCTTCAGGAACTTGGGCATAAGCTGAAGCAGATGATTCAGCACTATAAAGTTTAACCCGGCGCGCAAAGAAGATTTATAGAGTAATATTATGGATAACAGAGAACAAGAATTTAAAAAACGCCTGCTTGCCACTTTTATAGCGGAAGCGCTTGAGCACCTTGGCACCATTTCAAAGGGGCTTCTTGAACTTGAAAAGTCGCCGCCGCGCATGGAACGCGGCAAAATAGCGGAAGTCGTCTACAGAGACATCCACAGCTTGAAGGGAGCGGCGCGCGCCGTGAACGTAAGCGAAGTGGAAACGCTCTGTCAGGCCCTTGAAGCCGCGTTCTCAGGATGGAAGCGCGGCGACGACATAATCCCCGCAGTGGCCTTTGAAACGCTCTACCGCGCCATTGAGTCCATTCGCGCCATAGTTGCGTCACTTGAGGCCGGCGGCGTTGTTACGGAAAGCGGTAAAATTTCCGGCATTATAAGGGAACTTTCTCTTTACGGCGCAAACGGCGCTAAAAGCGCGCAATCAGCGGCTCCGCCTGAGCGCGACGCGCCTTTGCCAACCGCGGAGCCCGCGCAGTTGCTTAGCTCCGCGACCGTCCGTGTGAACGCCCAAACCCTCAAGAAACTCCTTTTGCACTCGGAAGACATGCTGACGTCCAAGTACGCCGCGGACGAAGACTCCGCCCGAATTAACGCGATAGCGGAACTGATGGAAGTTTTAAGAACCGGAATTTCACGGACATACATTGACATGATGCCCCTCTTTGAAAAACTCTCTTCAGGCCGTCAGACCGCGTTGAACCCGCAACAAACAACGGAACTTGAAGAATTTTTTAACTGGGCGGCAACCGGCTCAAGAGAAATAAGCTCAAAAATACACGCCCTTGTCAAATCTTCCTCGCTTCATAAAAAAAACCTCGACAAGATGGTTCTCGACCTTCTTGATAAAACGAAGCAAGCCATGATGCTACCGTTATCCTCGCTCCTTGAAAGCTTTCCGCTCTTCGCGCGCGACATATCGCACGCCGAGGGTAAATCAGTCGAGCTCACTCTGCGCGGGGCCGATATAGAAATGGACAGGCGCATACTTGAGGAAATAAAAGACCCTCTTATACATATTATACGAAATTCCCTTGACCACGGCATAGAAACGCCGCAGGCGCGCGCCGCTTTGGGCAAGCCGCCACGCGGCTCCATTACCATAACGGCCTCGCAAACCGCCGGCGCAAACGTTGAGATAGCCATAACCGACGACGGCGCCGGAATAAACGCCGGCAAAGTAAAACAGGCCGCAATAGCCTCAGGCCTCATTGCCCAAAAAGACGCTGAAACACTCGACAACAGGGAAGCCTTACAGCTTATCTTCGCATCCGGCATTTCCACCAATAAAATAATAACCGACATTTCCGGCAGAGGCCTCGGCTTAGCCATAGCGCGTGAAAAAGCGGAAAAGCTCGGCGGACGAATAAGCGTTGAATCAACGCCGGATAAAGGCACGGCATTCCGCCTGACGCTTCCCATAACGGTGGCGACTTTTCGCGGCATACTCGTAAAAAGCTCCGGCCGGACATTCATACTTCCCACGGCAACGGTGGAAAGAACGGCTAAGTTCAAACCCGGCGACATCAGAACCGTGGAAAACAGGGAGGCTGTCGAGCTTGACGGACGCGCGCTGTCACTTGCAAGGCTTGACGCCGTGCTCGGACTTCCGATAAAGGCAAAAAAGAAAAACGAGGCGAGCGAGGCCCCTGTCACGGTTCTTGTGCTAAACTCCGAAGAAAGGCGCATAGCCTTCGGAGTGGATGAAATAATCGGCGAAGAAGACGTGCTTGTGAAACCGCTCGGCAGACAGCTTCAAAAGGTTAAAAACATCACCGGCGCCGCAATAATCGGAAGCGGCGCGCCGGTACCCGTGCTTAACGCGCAGGAAATTATAAGGTCGGCCGCTAAAGCAGTGCCCTCGCCGCTTGCCACGACAACGGATGAAGAAGAGGCTTACCAAGGGAAGATACTTGTGGTTGAAGACTCCGTCACGTCGAGAATACTTCTTAAAAATATCCTTGAAGGCGCCGGCTACCATGTAAAAACGGTTGTTGACGGCATTGAAGCGCTTAGCGCGCTTAAAACGTCCGAGTTCGACGCAGTCGTCTCCGACATAGAAATGCCGCGCATGAACGGCTTTGATTTGACGCGTAAGATACGGGCCGACAAAAAACTCTCTGAACTGCCGGTAGTGCTGGTAACGGCCCTTGAAACAAAAGAAGACCGGGAGCAGGGCATAGAGGCCGGCGCGAACGCGTACATAGTAAAAAGCAGTTTTGATCAGGGCAATTTGCTCTCCGTTTTACAACAATTGATATAACATTTTTTTATCGCGCAGCTTATTAAGGAGAGAAAACCACCGTGATTAAAGCTCTTATCGTTGACGACTCGGCCGTGATGCGCCAGCACATAAAGCACGTGTTAGAGGCGGACAGCGGAATTCAGGTCATTGGCATGTCTGAAAACGGCCTTGACGCGGTAAATTTCGTGCAAGAGAACAAGCCGGACATCGTCACCATGGACATAAACATGCCCAAAATGAACGGCCACGAGGCCACGCGCAGGATTATGGAAACCACGCCCGTTCCAATTGTAATTGTTACGGCGAGCTATGAAAAAAACGACGTTGAGAAATCATTTCTTGCCATGGAAGCCGGGGCGCTGGCCATAGTTGAAAAGCCCTTCGGCTTAGGACACGCCGGCTACGACAGCACGGCCAAAGACCTCGTGGACACCGTAAAGATAATGGCTGAGGTTAAAGTGATACGAAGGTGGCCGGCCAAGCGCATCAGCCAAATTACTGAAACGCAGGAAAACGGAGTGCCGAGAATTGACGTTTTCCGCGCCCACTGCGGCCTTATCGCCATAGGCGCCTCCACGGGCGGCCCGCCAGTGCTTCAAACCATACTCGCCGGCCTTGGGAAAAAACTGCCGGTACCCGTTGTAGTGGTCCAGCACATTTCAAAAGGGTTCGTGGACGGCTTGATAGACTGGCTTAAACTGTCAACCGGGCTTGACATTCACGCGGCGAGCCACAATGAGAGGCTTCAGCCCGGGCACGTGTACTTCGCCCCTGACGATTGCCACATGGGCGTGCGCTCCGACGGCAGGCTACAGCTCTCTAAAGAACCGCCTGAAAACGGTCTCAGGCCTTCGGTAAGCTATCTCTTCCGCTCGGCGCTGACGGCGTACTCGACAAATGTCGTAGCGGTGCTTCTTACGGGCATGGGAAAAGACGGCGCCGAGGAACTAAAACTTTTGAAGGACATCGGCGCGGTGACCATAGCGCAAGACAAAGAAAGCTCCGTGGTATACGGAATGCCCGGCGAGGCGGTTCGTCTTGACGCGGCAAGCTACGTGCTTACGCCTGAAAAAATATCGCACGCGCTTGTATCATTTGCCGCACAAGCGACCCGGCGCACGGACGCGTAAAACATCTTTTAACAAAAAAGAAGGAACAAAAAGGCGAAATGGACACCGAACGCTACATCCTAATAGTCGAAGACAGCCGGACGCAGTCCAAACACATAGAATCAATTATCATACAGCTTGGCTACCCTGTAAAACTAAGCTACGACGGCGCGGACGCGCTTGAACAAATAACGCGCCAGAAACCACTCTTGGTGGTTAGCGATATTCTCATGCCCGCAATGAACGGATACGAGCTTTGCAAACGCATAAAATCCGACGACGCTACAAAAGACATAACCGTTGTCCTTCTGACTCAACTTTCCGACCCCAAAGAAATCATCAAAGGGCTTGAGTGCGGCGCCGACGACTTCATAGTAAAGCCTTATACCGAAGAGCTTCTGCTTTCGCGCATCAGAGGCGTTTTATTCGCAAAGCTTGAGCAGGAAACCGCCAACAAACAAATACACATACTGGTTGTCGAAGACAGCCCCACGCAGGCCGAACAATTAAAGTACCTGCTTGAGGGCCACGGCTACACGGTAAGCGTGGCGCAAAACGGAAAAGAAGGGTTGTCGGCCGCTAAATCCGTCAAGCCCACAATCATAATAAGCGACATACTGATGCCAATCATGGACGGCTACGAACTCGTGGACAAGCTTAAGCATGACGACGAAACAAAACAAATACCGATAATACTCGTAACGACGCTGAAAGACAGAAAGGACGTCGCGTTAAAGGCGTCCGTCTTTGCCGACGGCTTTTTCACGAAGCCGTTTGACGACACGTATCTTCTCTCAAAAATAGACACACTCATAACACACTCCAAAAAGAAGGAATACGAGCCGGAAAAAGACGCGATAGACATATCCTTTGCCGGAGAACGCTACCTTATAACCGCCGGCAGACGTCAGGTGCTGACGTTTTTGCTCTCAACCTATGAAAACGCCGTCATGCAGAATATCGAACTCGTGCAAATGCAAAGAGAACTGCAAACAGTCAACGAGCAACTTGAGGAAATAATAGCGGACAGAACGGCCCAACTGCAGGCGTCGGAGTCAAACTACAGGGCGCTTCTTGAAACCAACGCGGACGCCATTGCCGTCATAAGCAAGGACAACTCGCTCTGCTTCGCCAACAAGGCCGCTGAGGCGCTCTTTAAAACAGACAAAGACAAACTGCCGTCGGCTATCGCGGGCCTTTTGCCGGTTTCCAACGGCATAATGGAAAAAGAACTGCTCATTAAGGAAAATGAAAAGATACTCGTCGAGGTGCGCTCCGCCCAGACAAAATGGGGCGGAAACAACGCGCTTATCATAACCATCAGAGACATTACCGAACGAAAACACACGGAAAACGAATTTTTGCGAACTTCTAAATTGGAATCGCTCGGCATACTTGCCGGCGGAATAGCCCACGACTTCAACAATCTGCTAATGGGCGTTATTGGCAACGCCTCCATGGCCAAGAAACAGTTAAACAGCGGCACTCCGGTTTACAGGATGCTCGTGGACCTTGAAAAAGCCTCCCTGAGGGCGAAAGACCTGACCCAGCAACTGCTCACATTCGCCAAAGGCGGCGCCCCGCTGAAAAAAACGGCAGTAATAGGACGGCTCGTCAAGGAAGCGGCCGTCTTCGCGGCTACCGGCTCCAACATCACTTGCGCGTTCGACATTGACCCCGCCTTGCTGCCTGTTGACGCCGACCACGGCCAGATAATACAGGTCATACACAACCTCATTATAAACGCCGTGCAGGCAATGCCCTCGGGCGGAGCGATTACGGTATCAGTAAAGAACGCGACCGAAAGCGGCAACGGCAAGCTCCATCTTTTGCCCGGCAAATACTGCCATATAAGCGTAAATGACACCGGCACAGGCATATCAAAAGAAAATGCCGCCAAAATTTTCGACCCTTACTTCACCACCAAAAAAGAAGGAAGCGGACTAGGCCTTGCTACGGCGTATTCAATTATAAAAAACCACGACGGCCGGATAATCGTGGATTCGACGCCAAACGCCGGCACTACCTTTCATATATATCTGCCGGCGTCAAGCAAGAAAGCGGAAGCGGAAAGCACAACGGACGAGGAAGAACGGCTTATTCACGGCCACGGCAGAGTTCTTATCATGGACGACGAAGAACTTGTGCGGGAAGTTTCCGGCGGCCTGCTTAATGAATTAGGCTACGACGTCGAATTGGCTGAGGACGGCGCCAAGGCGGTTGAATTATACGCCGAGGCAATCTCGGCAGGACGCGCCTTTGACGCCGTAATAATCGACATAACCGTGCCCGGCGGCGTCGGCGGCAAGGAGACCATCAAACGGCTTTTAAAAATAGACTCCGGCGTCAAGGCCATAGTCTCAAGCGGCTACTCTGACGACCCAATAATGTCCGACTTCAAAAAATTCGGCTTTCTCGGCGCCATAGCCAAGCCGTACACGCTTGAAGAACTCGGCAAGGCCGTATACCGGGTTGTAACCAGCGGGAAAAAATAGGCCGCTCCCAAGAACTTGACACGCGCTTAAGCCGGCTGTATGCTCAAATAAAAAAGCGTACACCGCCATGACATCGAACCTAAAGCTCATCATACCGCCTGAAGAGATACACATAATCATCAACCGCCTTGCAAAAGAAATACGAAACGATTACGCGACAAAAAATCCGGTTATCGTTTGCGTGTTGAAGGGCGCAATGATATTTTTTGCCGACCTTGTCCGCGCGCTCAAAATGCCCTTTGAAATTGACTTCGTCGAGACCATGTCGTACAGAAACGGCACCCTGCCGTCGTCAGACGTGATTATCATAAAAGACACGCAGTGCGACGTCAGCGGACGGGACGTGCTGATTGTCGAATGTATCGTTGATCGCGGCGTAACGGCCACGGCGCTGATTGAATATATGCGCCGGCGCGGAGCCGACTCGGTAAAATTTTGCGCGCTTCTTATGCGCTCTAAACCTTTCACGGGAACACACGGCGTGGATTATATCGGGGCGCGAATAGAAAACGGCTACGTTATAGGCTACGGCCTTGACTATAATGAGCATTTTCGCGGCCTGCCCGGCCTTTACATTATGCAAAAGCCGAAGTAACCGCTGTTTAACTTCACCGGATTTTCCGGATTGCGATGACACTTCCGCGCCACATAACAGCCATGCTTGACGGCTTTGCTTACCCTGAAAAGCCCGCCTCCGTGGAGCTTCGCCAAACGCATATATCTTACCTTTTCTTCACCCCTGAATTCGTTTACAAGGTTAAAAAAGAAGTGGCCTTCGCGTTTCTCGACTTTTCAACCCTGCCAAAACGCCTTTTTTATTGCCAAGAAGAAGTCCGCCTGAATTCGCGCCTTGCGCCGGATATGTACATGGGCGTAGTGCCTGTCACCGATGATGACGGCAGAGTAACAGTTAACGGCAAAGGCACTGCGATTGACTATGCCGTTAAGATGAAACGCCTGAGGCAAGAAACCATACTTGAGGAAATGATTAAGGCCGGAAGCGCGAAAGAAGACGTCGTAAAGAAGATCGCCGTGAAGATTGCGGGCTTTCATCTGCGCGCCGAGCAAAACAGCCGCGTTGCGTCGTTTGCAAGCCCGATTGCGTTAAGAAAAAACGCTGAGGATAATTTCGCGCAAACAGAAGCCCACATAGGACTGACAATATCAAAAAAGCGGCATGACTTTATAAGACAAAAGACGCTTGAATTCCTGAAAGCCAACGAACCTCTTTTTCTAAAGCGCATGAAAGACGGTTTCATAAAGGACTGCCACGGCGACATACACTGCGAAAACGTCTCGGTTGAAGACAATACCGTTCGCATATTCGACTGCATCGAGTTCAGCGAGCGCTTCCGTTTATCGGACACCGTCGCAGACATTGCGTTTCTCGCCATGGACATTGACTTTCACAACCAGCGCGGCCTATCGGAACTTTTCACCGAAGAATACTTTAATTCTTCAAATGACCCCTGCGCGAAGCCCCTTCTTGACTTCTACAAATGCAACCGCGCTTTTATCAGGGGCAAGGTTGACGGCCTTAAATTCCTTGAGCCTGAAGTGTCAGAAGATGAAAAATCGGACGCGTTTTTAAGCGCCGTGCGCCACTTCCACCTTGCCTTTCAATACGCGGCAAACTCTCAAAAGCCCATACTGATAATAGTTTGCGGCCTCTCCGCCACGGGCAAAACGTCGCTTGCCCGGCGCATATCCGAGGTATTCTATGCCCCGCGCTTATCTTCCGACTCCGTAAGAAAAACCCTCGCCGGCATAGCGCCCAATAAGCAAAGCCCGGCCCAGTTCAGGCAAGGCATCTACTCGGACGATTTTACCGAAAAAACTTACGCCGCGCTGATTAAAAGCGGAGCCGAACTTCTAAAAAACGGGCGCACCTGCGTCCTCGACGCGACGTTCTCAAAGGAAAGATACAGACGCCTTGCCAAGGAAACCGCCGCTTCCTGCGGCGCGGACTTCCATGTCATAGAACTTATAGCGGACGATGAAACGATTAAAGAACGCCTTAAAAAAAGAAGAGCAGAACCTCATAGCCACGGCGCCGCTGTTTCCGACATGACAAGATGGGACGTCTTAATCGAGCAAAAAAGAAACTTCGAGCCGCTGAAGGAAGCTCGCGTTATTCTTGACGCTAAAAAACCGCTTGAAGTAAACATCAAAACAGCGGTTCAAGGGATGCTTGATGAAAACCTGCTTTAAATGTAAAAAAACACTTGACCTGAGCCAACAGCCCGGCAGAAGGGACGAATGCCCTTTTTGCGGAGCCGACTTGAAAGCCTGCTTTAACTGCGCCTTTTACAGCTCTTCCTCGTCAAACAAATGCCGCGAGCCGCGGGCCGAATTGGTAACGGACAAAGACAGAACCAACTACTGCGAATACTTCGAGTTCGCGGACAGAGAAAATGACAGACC
>SCQA01000143.1 GCA_004298725.1 bacterium | reverse complement strand
CTGGAATAATAATTTAAAGACGCGAGCACTTCCGTTGTCAACTCGCCATTTTCATTGTCAACCGCTTTTGTTCTGTAAAAACGTGGCGCGCCGTTTCCAAGTGTCGCTACCGACAAAGTATTGCTTGAGAGCGCGAAAAAAAGCGTTGAGCCTTCAACCGCGATTTTGTCATGGCAGATGTTGTATGTAGCGGCAAAAGACGGCATTATTACTTCCGCGTTCAACCCGCAATCATGGATAAGCTCTTCATACTGGTTCAGCACGTTTTTTTTAATTACCGCGGCGAGAACGGAATGTGTTTTTTTGTTTTCATCGGAAGGTCCGATTGTTTGAATATCTATTACGGCTTCTTCCACGGGGAAGGGGATGTTTTTTTTGTTTTTTAAGCTCCATTTGACGAGTTCGATAATCTTTTCATTTTCAGAGGGGATTGCTTCAAATTCAAGCAAAAAGGTTTTCGCGCTTCCATCCGGCAGGGCAAGGGCTATGTTTTTGCCGTTTATTCCGGCTTTTTCAAAGAGGCGCTTGATGATGTCTTTAAAGCCGTTTTCAGCGGGTAAATTGGCGGCGTCAAGCAAGGGCGTTAACCGTGCGCCGGATACGTCAATAATCGCACTCTTTGAAAGGGTTGTTTCTTGACCTTTCAATTCAAGCTCAACAGCGCTTATGTAATTTTGGCTGATATCAAGGCCGATGGAGACGCCTTTGGCGTGGCGCATCATTCCTCCGCGAACGTCACCCTGTTGATTTCTTTAAGCGTGGTAACGCCGCTAAAGACCTTTTCAAGGGCGGATTGACGCAAAAATACCATTCCGTCCGCGCGCGTTTTTTTTCTGATTTCCGTGAACGGGCGCTTGTCAATTATCATCTGTCTGACGGGGTCAGTAAGTTCAAGAAATTCCGCTATGGCGGAGCGCCCGTGGTAGCCGGTGTAGTTGCACTCATGGCAACCCGCGCCTTCGTAAAAGATTTGGTCTTTAAGCTTTGACGCGTCAAGGCCTGATTCTTCAAACTCAGCGGTTGAAATGTGCGCTGGCTTTTTGCATGAAGCGCAGATGCTTCGCACAAGCCTCTGCGCGAGCACGCAGTTCAGCGCCGATACGAAGTTGTACGGCTCTACGCCCATATTCAGCAACCGTCCGATAACGTCTATGACGTTGTTGGCGTGTACGGTGGTAAAGACAAGATGCCCGGTAAGCGCTGACTGAACCGCTATATTGGCCGTTTCCGGGTCTCTCATTTCTCCGACCATAATTTTGTCCGGGTCGTGCCTTAAAATAGAGCGCAAGCCCTTTGCGAACGTAAGCCCTTTTTTTTCGTTAACAGGCACCTGCAAAGCGTTGGAAAGCTGATACTCAACCGGGTCTTCAATTGTAATAATCTTTTCTCCGGCGTTGTTTATTTCCATTATCGCGGCGTACAGCGTGGTGGTTTTTCCGGAGCCGGTAGGACCGGTGGCAAGTATCATGCCGTATGGTTTTTTTATATTCTTCTTTATTTTTAAAATAAGGTTCGGTTCAAGGCCGAGGGCGGCAAGGCTAAGCCTTGCAAATTCCTGACTCAGGTGTTCTTTGTCAAGTATTCTTATGACGGCATCCTCGCCGAAAATGCCGGGGAGGATGGAAACGCGGAAGTCAATCGTCCGGCTGTTTATTTTGAGTTTGAAACGCCCGTCCTGAGGAGCCCGTTTTTCCGCTATGTCCAATTCGGACATTACTTTTATTCTTGAGATTACGTTTGAATGGTGTTTTTTACCGATAGGCTCCATTGCCGGTTGCAATATGCCGTCTATGCGGTATTTGATTGTAACGTGCGTTGCCGAGGCTTCTATGTGAATGTCAGACGCCCTTTTCTCAACGGCGTTATATATGGCCGTGTCAACAAGCCTTATAATCGGGCTTTCCGGGCCCCGCATTCTGTCCGGCGTGACGGCGTCATCGTCGGTTTCCGCCTCGGCAGAAGTTTGGGTCTTAAATTTACCGGCTATCTCGCAGAGCATCTCCTCGCCGTCGTGCAGTTTTTTAAGTATTTCTTCTATTGCGGAGCGCGGCGCTACGACCTTCTTGGTTTTGCACCCGAGCAAATCCTCAAGTTCATCGAGCTTTAATATCTCCGCGGGGTCAGGCACCGCTATGGCTATTACGCCGTTTTCCTTGGATATCGGAATAAAACAATACTTCTTCATCAGTTCTGATGAAATGCCGTTTATCTCGGGTTTGCGCGGAAGCGAGGACGCAGAGGCATATTCCAGCCCGAAAACCTCTGCAATAGCCTTTGCGCGGTCTTCGTCGGCAAAGCCGCTTCTTAAATCAGAGGCGCTATTTTCCCCGTCGGTTAAAGGCATTTTCATCCAATTGAATTGCCGAGGTAGAATATCGGCAGATACATTATTATAACTATCGCGCCGACCACGGCGCCCATTATGAGCATAAGAAGCGGCTCTATGAAAACCAGCGTTCTTGATATAAGCTGGGCGGATTCCTCGTCATAAAGGTCTGATATAGCCATCAGCATTTCTTCCAACGAGCCGGTTGACTCGCCCACGTGCACCATTTGAAGCGAAAGCGCGTCCATTACCCCGACGGACGCGAAGGCTCCGGCTATGCCCGAGCCTTCTTTTATCTTTACGGCGGCTTTTTTTAGCTTCTGCTCAAGCACGGGGTTGGCAACGGAGTCGCTTACAACGTAAAGAGCCGGAACAAGCGGCATACCGCTTTCAAGAACAAGCGCGAATGTCTTTGCCGCCTGAGCCGTAAAATAACGGTTCAGGATGTCCTTCAGCAACGGCACGGCAAGCATAAGCTTCCATAAGCGTATTTTGTTCGCGCTGGTTTTAAGCAAGATTTTTGAAACAGCCGCAAGGCAGATGACCGCTACGCCTGCAAGTGCGATATTATTTCTCAAAAAAGTAGCTATCTTTATAAGAATTACGGTTGCAAAAGGTAATTCGCTGGAGTTATTGGTATAAATTTCGGCAAACGACGGAACCACATAAGTAAGCAGAAAGATAACTACGGCGATAACGACGGTAAGCAAAATAAGCGGATATATCAAGGCGTTTATAGCCTTTTGACGTATGCTGTCCGCTAATTTAAGGTAATTTACATAGCGCCGGATAACTTCGGCCATGTTTCCGCTTGTTTCGCCAACGCTCAAAAAAGACGGATATATCTTCGGTATCTCGGG